>JAGLSW010000885.1 GCA_023135565.1 Candidatus Aminicenantota bacterium
GTTTGGCCCCCGGCAGGGACCTGCCGCGCAACGGCTTAACGCCACCCCACGAGCGTGCTGCCGCCGGAGGCAAGAGGCTGGCAGATAAAATCAAAAAGATAATAAAGTAAGCCGCCTGCCCCTCATGTATCTTTGAGCATGCGGACATGAAGACCGGGTTCCACCTGGGCGCCCACATAGTTATGCAATAAATTTATGTGTTCCCGTCCGCCGCGGCTGCGGCGTTTGGCAACAAAATAGATTACACCGAGAAGTTTAACGAGAGTTTCCTCATCGATATCCGCCAGTTCTTTGTCTACAGCGTCTTTTACCCTGATATAACCTTTTCCTATTTTGTCCTTTGTGTCCCGGGAGGGAGGAGACTTAAAATAGTAATCATCGAGCAAACATTCGAGGATACGCAGGAGAGTGGGATCATCTATTTCTTCTTTCAGATCAAAAGCACAAAGCGTACCTTCGATCACATCAGAGTGCTGCTGCAGGTCCGTGCGGTCTTCCATGGTCTGCGTAGAAAACCGGGGAATATCGTTGTATTTGCGGGCGGGTTTGGCTTCATTGTAATAGGAACAGTCCGCGCATTTTTCTTTTTCCCTGTTTTCGCCGCAGCATAAGCTGCATACCGCCGCATTTACCACCGGGCATTGTCTTTTCCCTTTGCGGGAATTACAAATCGCACATTTAGCCATTTAACCCAGATACTCTTCCCTGATGTCTAACTTCGCCAGGGTCTCGCGCAGTTTCTCCGCATTAAAAGGTTTGGTTAAATATCCACTGCACCCTTTCCTGAAAGATTCAACCAAATTATCAACATCGTCTAAAGCGGTTACCATGATTACTTTTGCCTTTCCTCCCACTTCTTCGACTTTATGATCCAATTCCCAGCGGTGTATCCGCGCCAGCACTTCCTGGCCCCTCATGTCAGGCATGTCTATGTCTAAAGAAATGAGCTTATATGGTTTGTAATCTTCATGAGCTTTTTCAAATTTATCGATTGCCTCACTGCCGCTGAGGGCCATGTCACATTCGCCATACTTCTTTAACAGCACATTCAGTTTGGCGAGGCTGACCGGGTCATCGTCAACAATTAATATCCTCATGATTTTTTCCGTACCACGCTTTTATATCACGATAGAAAGGCTTTGTCAACCAATCCGGGAACATAAAATCAAAAAAAGGGCGCGTGCCGGCACCGCGGGGATATTTTTCTCCTTACGGCATGCCTCCGGCGGCCAAAACCCTTTTGAAAAAGGGTTCTGGACTCCCAAAACTTTTCATGAGCGATACGCTTTTCTGTTACTCGAAAGCCCCTTATAGGCTGCCCGCGCCGCGGGCTTAAAAAAGTTTGAACAAAACTTTTGATGAGCGAGAAGCACTATCATCACCCCTACCGGTCTTTGCCGGTGGCAGATGAAACCTCGGTACGCAAACGCCGGAACTGCCGGTCAAGCTCCTCTAAAGCGGCTCCGGCTTTGTCGAGTTCGCCCGCTTTGGCAATGGCTTCCAACTGCCTGGCCACAGCAGCTAAAGGCATGGCCGTCAGGTTGCCCGCTCCTCCTTTAATACGGTGCGCTTCCCGGCGCAGCCCTTCCGCGTCCCCTTTGGCAGCGGATTTTTCCATGAGCGGAATTTGCTTCTCGAGAGTCCCTAAAAAACCGGCCAGCAAGCCGTCGAGCAGTTTTTTGTCATCGCCGAATTCTTCTATCGCCCGCTGATAGTCGATGGGAGCGCTCTGCATATCGATGTCCGGCGACATGCTCGTTTTTTCGCTGAGATTTCCTGCTCCCGGAGATTTTTTTGGGGATATTTTTAGCCCGTCCCCTTTTTCTTCCGCGGCCACTTCTTTACTACTATCCGGGAAAAATCCTGTTTTTTCACGAAGATTTTCCGATCGTAAAGGAATCGTTTCACCCTCGTTCATCGGCTGTGGCCCCGCGGCCATTTCTTTGCCTACATTGATCCAGCGGTCTACTGTCATCAGGAACGGTTTGCGCCGCACCGGTTTGGTGATTACATCGTTCATGCCTGCGGCCAAACACTCCTGCCGCTCTTTTTCAAAAACACTGGCTGTCAGGGCAATTATCGGCACCCGGGGGGTTTTTATGCCGCCCTGGCCTGAACGGATAATCCGGGTGGCTTCACGGCCATCCATTTCGGGCATCTGTATGTCCATAAGAATGAGATCAAAACTCCGCTGCTCAGCCGCGGTTACGGCTTCACGGCCATTCTCGGCGGAAACCACATCATACCCCAATTCACGAAGATGGGATTCCACTATCTCACGATTGGGCTGGTAATCTTCCACCAAAAGGATACTGCCCGCCCTGCTTCCGGCTGTTAGGTCCACTGCCGCGGATTTCCTGCGCCGGCCTGCTCCTTCGTCCGGTTTTAAGCTGTACCGTTTGCGAAACCAGGCGGTAAACCAAAAGGTGCTGCCCTGCCCCAAATTACTCCTCAAACCGATCTCGCCGCCCATTAATTCCACCAATTGCTTCGAAATCGTGGTGCCTAACCCGGTGCCACCATACACCCGGGTGGTGCTGCCGTCGGCCTGGACAAAACTTTCGAAAATAACCGCCTGTTTCTCTTCGGCAATGCCGATGCCGGTGTCTTCGATTTCAAAATAAAGTTTGATCCTGTCCCCGGTCTCTTCGCGTAATTTTGTGAAAACCGATACCGAACCTTTTTTGGTAAACTTGATGGCATTGCCCACTAAGTTGGCCAGCACCTGGCGCAGCCGGGAAGGATCACCCGTCAGCCTGACCGGCGTACCCGCTTCGATAGAAACCGAAAAATCTAATCCTTTCTTTCTTGCCGGCAGCGTTAAACTGGAATGGATACTCTGCATTAGTTGTTCTAAGTCGAAGGGCAAATTCTCCAACTCTAATTTGCCGGCGTCTGCTTTGGCGGTGTCTAACAGTTCGTTGAGTAAATCTAAGAGCACTTCCGTTTCGGATATGATCTGCCCGGAATAGCCTTTGGTTTTCTCTTCGGCAGCGGCGCCGATGAGCAGTTCGCTGAACCCTAAAATCGCGTTTAAGGGGGTGCGAATCTCATGGGAAATATTGGCCATGAATTCACTCTTGGCCCGGTTGGCTTTCTCTGCCGTCTCTTTGGCCTGCTGGAGGGCCTCTTCAACCAGTTTGCGCTGGCCGATCTCTTCTTGCAGTTCCTTGTTGGCTTGCGACAGTTGGCGGTTGATCCGCTGCAACTCTTTTTCTCTTATTATATTTTCGGTTATATCCCGGACAGTGCCTTTGTATTCGACCACACTGCCCTTTTCATCCCACACCGCCGTGGTGGTTTCTAAAACGGTCTTCTCTTTCCCTCTGCCGGTGCGCAGCCGGAATTCGAAATCTTTTATAAAACCCTTCTCTTCCAGTTCTTTTTGGGCTAACCGGCGCTCTTCCGGGTAGATATAAAAATCCCGGGCATTCATCCGGCCTAACTCTTGCATCGGCTCCAATTCCAATAACTCCATTCCCGCCGGGTTTATCTTAAGAAAATCCCCCTCCGGGTTGCTGATAAATATCATATCTTTCGAATCCTCGAAAAGCTTACGGAAACGTTCTTCGCTTTTTCTCAAGGCATTCAGGGCCTGTTTTCTTTCCGCGATTTCTTCCTGCAGTTTGACGTTGGTGATTTCTAAATCGGCGGTGCGTTCATTCACCAACCTTTCTAAGTGCTCCCTGTACTTAGCCAATTCTTCTGCCGCTTGTTTGTGCTCGACGGCAATGGCAATGGTATTGGAAATTATCGAGAGGATTTCTAAATCGTTTCCGGAATAGGCGTCGGGTTTGTTGTAACTCTGCACTACTACCACCCCGAACACCTCTCCTCTTTGCGACCGCAGCGGTACGCCCATCCAGGAAGCGGCAGGAGTGCCGAGCAGGTCGACCGCGCCGTTTTTTATCAATTGCTTTATTTTTTTCCTGTCTACGAGGAGCGGTTTTTCCGTTGTAAATACATAATGGGTAAAGCCCCGGGAAAGCTCCATTATGGCGCCCGGCGCTACATGCTCCTCTTCCTTCTCATCCACAAGAAAAGGCAGTTTATAAAGATTTTTCTCCCTGTCATGGAGCAAGGCCACGTAAAAATTCCTGGCGTCCATCAGGCGGCAGACCTGCTTATGGATAAGGGCCAGCAAATCCTCTAAGGACATGGAAATAGTGGTGGCTTTTGAAATATCGAGCAGTACTTCCTGGACTTTTTCCGCCCGTTTACGGTCGGAAATATCATGGTAGGTGCAGTAAGCCCCGACTCGTTTGCCGGCGATAATAAGCGGCGCTATTTTAACCGATACATCGATAAGGGTGCCGTCTTTGTGCTTGCGGCGGGTTTCGAACCCCGCTTTTTTACCGGCTGCTTCGAGCTTGCGCACCGAGTCGGCCTCTTTCATGAGTTCTTCCGGTGTGAGCAGGTCGTCTATTCCCCGGCCTACGCCCTCCTCTTCCGTATAGCCGAACAAACGGGTAAAGGCGTTGTTGATACGTAAAAGCTTACCGTCCGTGTCGCCCATGGCAATGGCATCGTAAGGATTATCGAAAAGCTGTTCGAGATAGGATTTTTCGATCAGCAAGTGTTTTTCAGCTTCTTTTTTTTCTTTTAGTACAGTATCGAAATCCTGTTTTATCAGGAAAAGCGATTCATAGATAGAGCGAAAGGGGTGTGATTCTAAGGAGACCTGTAAGTCCTGGAGTTTCTCCGTATCCCAATCGATAGCCCCCATAAACATCAGCAGTTCTTCTACATAATTAGCCATTTGGTTTTCGTCGTAGGTTTGTTTTTTTTTTCTTTTGCTTTTTTGCGGAGATTTCGCTTTTGCCATGTTTCAAGCTCCCAGGCTAAAAATAATGCGGCTGCTTATATGCCATTACATGGCGGTAATGAACAACATGTTGTTCATATTTCGAGTTCCCACCGTCAGGTGGCTTTTTTTCAAGCTCAGTCTTGAAAAAACACTATAATATAATGTTGTATTTTAAAACAAAAGCGTTTTTATTTCAAGTGCAAAGAAAAAAAGGCTTTGACAAATATTGTCACTTTTTGTGACGTTTTTTGTCACAAATTAGGGGTGGCCAATAATAAAAGGTCGAATACCGGAGGGTTTCGGTGGTTGGCACGGAAATTGCTATACTACCCGGAGCAAAAAATGGCAGATATCGTAACTTATAACGAATTTAAGTCGCTGCGGCAAGAGGCGGCCGCAGGCGGCAAACCCCTCTGCTTTTTCCTATCCGTACCCGAAAAGGAGGAATCAAAATGTTGAAAAAAATCTTTTTTCTTTTATTGGCGCTGCCATGGTTAGCTTTGCAAGCCTATGCCCAGGAAGCGATTATCATCGACCATACCTGTACCGACCTTTCACAGGTGCCGGACTACTGGATACAACAGGCTAAAACCAACCTGCGTATAGGTTATGGTCATACTTCCCACGGCAGTCAATTGGTAACCGGGATCGAGGCGTTTCGTGGAGATCCGGGCTCTTTGTACTATTTCACTTATTCCGGTTGGGGTTTACAACCAGGAGTCTTCCTGAATGATTATTGGGGTAATGCCGGTGGGGCCGATGACCTGGGCCACAACGGCGAGTTAGGGTGGCGGGACGCCACTTTAGCAATGCTGGGGATCCCGGGTAATGACCGCAATGTGGTAATGTGGTCCTGGTGCGGTGGAGTTAGCGACAACACGGCAGCAGGCATCGATACTTACCTGGATGCGATGAACCGGTTGGAACAGTCTTACCCGGGAGTGACCTTCGTTTATATGACAGGTCACTTAGACGGCACGGGAACCGGCGGCAGCCTCGATGTTCACAACGAACGGATTCGTGCTTATTGTATCGCCAATAATAAAATTTTATTCGATTTCGCCGATATCGAAAGTTACAATCCCGACGGGGACTATTTTTTGAACCGCGGCGCGGATGACGGCTGCTACTATGACGGCGGGAACTGGTCTGACCAGTGGATAGCCGCTAACCCGGGCAGCCAATTGGCAGGGTTGGCGTCGGGCTGCGATTCCTGCGCTCATTCGCGGCGGCTGAACTGCGTCCTGAAAGGCCGGGCGTTCTGGTGGATGATGGCCCGCACTGCCGGTTGGGACGGCAGCGCCGGACCTTCTCTTTCCGTTACTTCGCCCGCGGCGGGAAAAACCTATGGCCCCGGCAGCCGCTTACCGGTTTCATGGACATCCTCCGGGATAATCGGCACGGTTAAAATCAAATTGGTGCGCTCGGATAAAAGCGGCAGCTATTTGATTGCCGCGGCTGCGCCTAACAACGGTTCTCCTTACTATTATACCATCCCCAGGGAAGTAACGCCCGGCTCCTATTTTGTCCGGGTGAAGCAGGGCACCGTATACGGCAGGTGCGGGGATTTCTCTATCGGTGTGATAACTGTCGGATCGCCCACGGCGGGGCAGACCTATTATTTGGGCGAACCGCTGCCGGTGGCCTGGACCAGTGACGGCATAACCGGAAATGTGAAGATTTTATTAAAACGGGCCGACGGCACCGGCGTTTATGTGATAGCTCCGGCTGTTTCTTGCGGCGGCTCTCCTATTAATTACACCATCCCCGGTACAGTCACCCCAGGCGTTTACTTTATCAAAATCAAAAAAGAGAAAGCCTACGGCAAGTCGGCCAACTTCACCATAGCTGCCCCCTTTATAACGGTAGATACCCCGGCGGCAGGGGGAATCTATTCCAGCGGCAGCCGGTTGACCATAAACTGGACCGCGGGGGGGATCAGCGGTAATGTATCCATCGTATTAAAACGGGCCGATAAGACTGCCTCTTATACGATAACCCCCGGTACTCCTTATAATAGTTCTCCTTATTATTATACCATTTCCGCCGCGGTAACTGCCGGCGTTTATTTTATCCGGGTCAAGAAACCGGGCTGCGCCTCAGGCAAATCGGCCAACTTTTCCATTAATTAACGGTATAAAAATGAAAGAAGATAAAAAAGATTTTTTGGAAGCCCGCGGCGCGGGCACCCTATAAGGGATGTTATCTTTGTCCTTTTTCTTCATTGATAATTGAACATCGATCATTGAAAGGGCAAGGAGATTGTTAGAGTTCTCGAATGCCCGTTTGTTGGGTGCCGAAAGCTGTAACTATCCAGTTCTCCCAAAAACTGGATAGTTACTTAGTACGGTCTTTAATTCCGGGCCTTTTTATGTTAAAATAAACGAGTAAAAAAAAATGAGATTAAATAAAAACTAAATAAAAACTAAATAAAAAATTAAATTACAAAAAATTAGAGGAGGAAAATCGATATGATTAAAAAAGTTTGTTTGTTTTTAGTGGTTTTGGTGGCCTTTGCTGCTTTCGCCGGCAGTACGCCCATCAATCTTTCCAAATCTGCCAACAGGGCCTCGGTCCATGTGTCGGTGTTGGCTTACGGCAACAATGTGATGGTCACCTGGAGAGAGGAATATTTATGGGATATCTATTATACCATATATTCCAACGGCAGTTGGTCAACTCCCAGGCCTACATTCGATACCGGGGTTATATCCAAGAACCCTCACATCGCAGAAGGGCCTGACGGCGTCATTCACATGACCTGGGGTGAAGGCAATGCCAGCGCCAGCAGGGAAATTAATCATGCCATTTACCGGAACGGCGTATGGCAAAACATGACGGAGATTTACTACAGCGGTGGGAAAAATTCCAACTGGCCCAGGGTGGGCATACTCGACAATAACACGGTGAATATCACCTGGACCAGTGAATTGGTGAATAGAGACTACCAGGGCATCAGGAATAACTGGAAAGTAGCCGGCGGCTCCTGGGCCAGCGCCAATAGGGTGGACGATAAACCTAACGCTCATACCACGGGCCATAGTGATGTATACTGCCGCGGTAATACCTCTTACTGCGTCTGGCGTGAAGGTTTGCTGTACTGGGGTTACAATATCATGTTCGCCCAGAAATACTTAAACGGCACCTGGTCCACACCGGTCAGGATCAACGACACCGCCGGCACCCATTCTTATCCCCGTCTTGCGGTGGATTCCGCGGGAACGGTCCATGTACTCTGGGAAAATTTCCGTAATGCCAGGTATGCGCGCCGGGAAAACGGCGTCTGGTACCCATCCACCCGCATCAATGTCGTAGACGGGAAACACCCCAATTTCTTAGATATAGATGTGGATCCCGGTAATAATGTACATGCCTGTTGGGTTTCCAATATATCCGACACGCGCAGGGACATTTACTACAATTACAAGGAGAACGGCGTCGCCTGGAATGCAGCGGATAATGTACGGTTATCCACCAGTTATACCCCCAACCAACTCCCGGCTATCAGCGTCAGCGACACCGGTGCGGCTCATGTAGTCTGGTCTTCCTATGGGGAAGGCGTACCCGGGGACGTGATGTATGAACGGGTGGAAAGCCATATGAGCAGCATCGATGTAACTGCCCCGGTACAGGGGACTGTGTATACGGTGGGCAGCACGGTGCGCGTTGCCTGGACAACAGAGGGCATAACAAGCGGGGATGTGACGATTATCTTGAAAAGCAGCGATGGCGTAAATTCTTTCGTCATAGGTTCTTACGCTTATAACGCGTCTCCCCGGGATTTTGTGATTCCCCCTGAAATTCCGCCCGGCTATTATTATATCAAAATCAAGCAGAGCGGTGTTTTCGGGAAATCGGGAACCTTTTCCGTCGCCGATATTACGGTAACTTCCGATAATGACGGCAGCACATACGGCATCGGCAGCTACATGGACCTGGCCTGGACAGCCACGGGTATAACCGGCAGCCTGTCGGCTAACCTGATCCGCACCGATGGCCCGGAATCTTATTCCTTAAAAACCGACCTGCCTTATAATGCTTCACCTTATACTTTCTATATTCCACCTGAAGTGGTTCCCGGTTCCTATTTTATCCGGCTGAAACAAGCCCCGGTTAACGGCAGAAGCGCGGTGTTTAACCTGATTAGATCGGAACTGAGTCTTACTTCTCCTTCCGGCGGAGAGACCTTCTACAACGGCGATAACATGGAAATAGCCTGGACAACCACCGGTATCTCGGGAGATTTAAAACTGACGCTGCAGAAATCCGACGGTTCGTCAGCTACTCTTATAGGAAAGCCTTCTGCCGCGTCCTCTCCTAATAATTACCCCATCCCTTGTACGCTGGCCGCGGGCACCTATTATGTGAAAGCAAGACATAATACGATTGTCGATACAACCGCCGATTTTACCATCACCCCCAATCCTGCCGAATCCATCACCGTAACCCGGCCCAACGGCGGCGAGGAGGAACGGGCAGGGACGCTGCAAACCGTAACCTGGACATCAACCGGTGCGATTCCCAATGTAAAGATCGAGTTCTCGCCGGATAACGGCGTCAACTGGGGTGTTCTTGTGCCCAGCACAGCCAATACCGGCTCTTACACCGGACTGGTTCCCCCGGAAAGCCCATCCACCACCCAGGGCCTGATGCGGATCAGCGATGCGGCCGACGGCTGCCCGTCAGATACCAGCGACAGAACCTTTACCGTTTTACCGGCGCTGCCCATTCACGTGTACTCACCCTTAGGCGGCGAGTCCTATTCCGAAGGTGAACAAATATCGGTAGGCTGGACCACCTCAGGTATTACCGGGAATGTAGTGATACTATTGATCAAAGCAGACCGTACGGCCACTTACTCCGTCGGCACTTTCCCCTATAACGCAGGCATCACCCTTTACACCGTCCCGGCTGGTGTGCCCGCGGGTGATTATTTCATCAAGATAAAGCTGAGTCCTTATTATGGCAAATCAAATAACTTCACTATCAATTAGAGGACAGTTCATTTTAAGATAAAAAGCACAAAGGGAGCGGTACTGCCGCTCCCTTTTTTTTAATTTTTTCTCCCTGTTATTTTTTTGCCCAAAATCCTATTGTTACCACCTACCTTTAGGGATCTTCCGGCTATTTGTTTGATTCTATCGGCCGCTGCCGGATGGCTTCCAGGTGAATTTTTTCCGCCTCTTAAGGTTTCATTGCAGTATTTTATCGCTTCATCAGCGAACTTTTCTTCTTTTGTCAGCGAGTATTTCCAAAAATAAGCTTCGGCCAACCCGAGATAGGCCAGGGTATAATCAGAATCTATTTGAATCGCCCGGTTTAGCAATTGCACTGCAGTGTCGATATTTCCTGCTTCTTTGAAACGCTGTAAATAGCCCCGTGCCCGCTCTGTGCTATTATTCGAGAAAAATCTTGTTTTTTTACGAAGATTTTCTAATCGGGAAGAGATCATTTTGTCTTCGTTTATAGGCCGCGGGGCCGTCCCCGCTTAGTCGTCCCCGCCCAGTATACCGGCCCTGATCAGGAAGTAGAGCAGCGTCATGATGGCCGATGCGGCTGCCGCCACATAAGTCATGGCCGCGGCGCTCAACACAGAGTTTACACCCCTGACATCTTCCTGGGAGACCAGACCGTACTCCTGCAGCATTTTTTTTGCCCGGGAAGAGGCGTTGAACTCTACCGGCAGGGTGATCAATTGAAACAGCACCACCGCGCTAAAAAGGGCGATGCCTATTTTCACCAGGCCCAGCATATCCAGGAAGAGTCCACCCACGATAATGATCCAGGATAAATTAGACCCGATAGATGCCACAGGCACCATCATGTTTCTCAATTTCAAGGGGCCGTATGCTTTGTCATGTTGAATGGCGTGCCCGGTTTCATGGGCAGCTACGCCCACGGCGGCAACCGAGTTACTGCCAAACACATTAGGGGACAGCTTTACTACCTTTTTCCGGGGATCATAGTGGTCCGATAAAAACCCCCGAGCTTCCTTGACTTCTACATGGGAGAGACCGTTGCGCCTTAAGATAGCCTCTGCGACTTTCGCGCCGGTTAACCCGGAGCGGTTCGCTCTTTTCGAATATTTATTAAACGCGCTCTTTACCCGGAATGAAGCAAAGGCCGATAGTAAAAGCACCGGCGCCATCATCATCCAGTAAAGCGGATCGATTCCTAAAAACATCGAGTACCTCCTTATAATAAAATTTTTGAAACAAAGCCGCCGACCAACCCAAGCAGGTCGGCTGAGCCGGTCATGGCACCAAAAGTCCTGCCGCCTTCACGGGCAGAGCCAAATCTGCCTAAACCGCCTGCGCCGCCTACCTTCATGGCGTTCTGCCTGATTTTCCGTTTTTCCCGTTGGATATCCAATCTTTCCATTTCCATTCGTTTTTGGTGGTGCAGCAGTTGCCCACCGGCTTTGACCCATTCCATAATCTGCCTGAGTTCACCGCCATCCAGCCAAAGCCCGTGCTGTTTACATTTGTCTACTACAACCCCACTGCGGGAGCCGAAATTGATCCGGTTCATTAATTTGCCGCACACCGGACATTTGATATAGCGAACCGGGTAATCGTCATGGCGGCGTTGTTCGCCCAGGCTGCGGATACGATTGTAATTGACATCGAACACATTGGTCACCGATTTGTCGACAAGGGCTTCCAACTCACCGGGATCGAAAAAAAGACCGAAACAACCGTTACATTTTTCGATAAGAAATTTCCCCTCGATTTTCAAATTTATGGTTTGCAAGGCTGTTTTGCAGCGTGGACAGGTACGTTCGGATTCAGGCTCATGTATCGTATGTTCGTGGATCATTTTTAGGTCCACATCGTTCCGGGTGCCGCAGTATTTACAAATATTGGAACCCTTTGGCAGCGGCGCCGCGCAATTTACACAATTAGCCATATTTACCTCTAAAAAATAAACCTAATCTATCCTTTTACCTGCTTACCTGCGCGGTTATTATATCACGAACTCGGTGTTTTTTTCAAGCCGGAAGCAGCGTTCGGATGTCAGCCTTACATCTTACTTATGCACGCAGAAACTCAAGCCGCAGTAAAATTTAAACCGATGGGACAACTCTCCCAATTTTCCTTGTTTCCCGGTCACCCCCAATACAAGAGCCAGTTTTTTACTAAGAGAGACCTCCATACCGACGCCGGTACCGATCCCAAGATTACTCCTTTTATAAATTTTACTTGAATAGGACGAACGATGCTGATCAAAGGTGTAGTGAATGCCGCCTTTTATAAAGAAGTTAACCTTATTGAATTTTAGCAGCTTATACACAATATATAAGTTTAACCCATAGGCCATATTATCATTTTCTGCCCTCCAATCAATCGGCCGCAGGTAGTAATCAAATAAAAACTGCCAATAAATATTCCTATAAAGCTCCCTTTCTACTCCAAGATCGAAAAATATCCCGTCAAAATCCAATAAAGAAAACCCGATATTGCCGAATACGTTGATCTTTTTTTCCGGAACCGGGGGCGAGTCGGCCGTCTTGAACCGCGCCATAAAATTTAATTCTTTAAGAATATCGTTTACTTCGTGTTTTTTTTTACCGGCGATTTTAAAGGTCCTGCCGGCACCGGCAAAGGAACCGATAGTCCCGGTGACTAATGCCACCCCGGTACCCAGGACAGCAGTATAAATAGTTGTCAGTAATAAGCCTGGTATTAAGTTGTCTCCGCCGCCTTCACTTTTTAAATAATCGAATGAGGCGTAGCCTAAATAAAAGGCAGAGATACCGTATCCGATCCCCACTCCTTTCCAGAACTTCGATTTCCTGGAAATTTTTATTTTTTTCACCTCGTTAATGTCTATCGTAACACCTGTTGAAGTTGGTGATTCCATTAATAAGAGCGAATCCCTTTTTACATTCAACAGTTCGCCTTTTACTTCCCGGCCATCTGTTTTATAGACAACCAGTTCAGCCCCTTTTTTTCGTGTTTTGGACATTAAATCCAACGGCAAAAACATAAAAAACACCAGGAACAAAATCATGGATTTTCTGACTATTTTTTTCATTTGCGCCACCTCATGCAAATTGTAAAAAAAAATATCCCCATTGTCAACAAGATTAAGAATTATTTTATGGAAATTTTAATAGCGATTATGGTATAATTAGAAATTCGCCGGTTTCGGTCATTTTTAACCGGCATAAAAGTCGATTTTTAGGAGGAAATATGAGAGATATAAAATCATTCGGTATCGTGTTGTTATTGGCGCTGTGTTTTGGCATTTACAGCCAGGAACCTGTCACAGAACAGGTCAAAGTGGTAAACGTGGAAGTGCCGGTGCGGGTATTCTATAAAAACCAGCCGGTGGATAATATTACAGTCGATAAATTCAAACTATACGAAAACAAAAAAAAACAGGAAATCACCAGTTTCAAAGTAGTCAGAAAAAAAATGCAGCTTACCGCGGATTCACTGCAAGAACCCCGGTATATTGTCCTAATATTCCGGCTCTATAACTACAGCCCGGAAATTTCTGAAGGACTCGACTATATATTCGCGAACCTATTGAAAGAAAATGACCGCCTGCTTGTCTTTGCCGATAACCGCAGTTTATCTTTCGAGAAAATCGGCGGCAAAGCCGGCGCCCTTAAAAAAATCAATACTCTCTTGCAGGAACAAAGCAAGTATGCCAGGGGCAATCTTTTATCATACATAAAAAGAATCGAGAGCCAGGTAAGCATGAGACAGTTCAAAAGGGATTTGCAGCGTGCCGAGTTTATGAAAACCAAGGAATTTTTAAAGAAGTACTTACGGGAATGGAAAGCTTACAAAACACAGTATTTGATGCCCGACATTAACAACTACTACAATTTTGCCCACCATTTAGAAGGGATAAAAATGGAAAAGTGGGTCATCAATTTTTATCAAATGGAAATGATCCCCGATATAATAATGAGCAATGATATAAGGAGCCAGCTCAACCGTTTCATCGGCAACTTATTGGAGAGCGGCGCCGGGGAACAGATCAGCTATGGGAATGTGCTCAGGACCATCCTCAATGAAATAGACAAAGAGTTTACCATCAACCTCGATAACAATATAGAGGAAATCAGCAAAATATTTTATAAAGTAGACGCCCCTATTCATAATGTCTTTATGCGCATGACAGTGGGCGAATCCTCCCTGGATTTAAAATTCAGGAATATATCGAAAGACATAGAGATTTATCTAAGGGAACTATCCCGCGTGACCGGCGGCTGCATGGTGCCGTCCAACGACATCAACGCGGCGCTGGAAGAAATTTCCGGCAAAGAAAACATATGTTATTTTTTGACCTACGCGCCCCTTGACCCGGAGAAAGTCGGTAAAATCAAAGTAAAAGTGAGCGGCAGAAAGCTTAAAGCGGTTTATGATGATAATATACGCGCCGATTATATAAAGGATTATATCTCAAAACGGGGCAAAGCACCCCAAACTCCGACTGTCAAAATAAATGAGTTGACTTTCAAAAAGAAAGAATTGTCTGTAAAAATAGCCGGTTTTGCGCTGGGTAAAACAGCAAAAGGATCGTTAGGCCGGGTGGGTGTCCAAATCACCATAAAGGATAAAAAGGGAGTAAAAATTTTTGATAAAGGAAAAATTCTATCGGCAAAGCAAGACAGCATATCTATTTCCATACCCTTTCCCGGGTTAAAAAAGGGCAAGTATGAAATCATCGTAGATGTAAAAGATTTTCTTACCGGTAAGCTGGCCCGCAAGAACATCGAGGAAATTATAAAAAAATAAAAAAAACCGGGGAAACCTATTGAATTTTTTCTTTCTTTTTCCTAAAATTAATATTATGAAAAAAAAGAAATCAAAAATCAATAGTTTCGTGGTTTGTGTTTTTGTGTTTTTGTGGGTCTTTTTCGGCTGCACCGCTGCGGCTCAGGCCCAATTAGTTTCAGTGGGAATCCTGGTTTTCCAGGACGAAACGGGGAAAGATGTCCCGGCAGCGCTGGTGCAAAAACTGGCCAGGGACATCCAGCAAAAGTTGGCTTTATCTTATAAAGACCTCCTGCCCCGGCTCGTGGACACCGAAATCGACGCGGCGGATTACAAAAATAAAACAGTCGAAGAACTGGCCGCAATCGGCAGGCAAAAGGGGCTCAAATTCCTGGTGCGGGGCGGGATACTGGCCCTGACTTCCGAAAAAACAGGCAGGAAAATAGAAGTTAATGTCGAACTCTATGCGGAAGTCATTTCCGTGGAATCCCTCTCCGTAAGCGGGGCGCGGGCCAGCGGCGCCAGCACCACAAAGGGCAAAACCCCATCTCTGCACTTAGAAACCATCGATTTTTCAGGCCCGGATTTCCCCCGGTCCGGCTTAGGTCTGGCGCTCTCTATGGCGGCGGATCAGTTAGCCGCGGCGATTCATGGGGCGGTATCGGCCCCGGTAGAAACCCCGGTGGAGGAAACCGCCGCGGTAAGCGAAGAAGAGACAGCTTATGAGGACACAGGCGTTTACGAAGATGAGGCCGCCTACGAAGATACTTCCGCCTATTCCGAATCGGAAAACGATGAAGAATTGCAGCAGTTGATCAGCCAGGCTGAAGAGCTTGTTTATAATAGCACAGCCGGCACCGAAAGCCTCGAATCCCTTTCCCAGACCCTGCAGAGCCTCCAGGAGGCGCTTAATACCAAAGTGACGCTTTTAGAGCAGGGCGGAGACACCTCGCAAATAGACCGGGAAATAGCGCAGCACAAGCAGGAATTGGAAAATCTTATCCAAACTGTTACGGATGAGATATCTTCCAGCGAAGCATATGATGAAACCGGGGATGAATATACCGGGGACGAATATACCGAAGAAGAAAGTAGCAAAAAGAAGAACCTGCTCTCCTCCCTCGGCAGGGTACTCGATCAATCGTTAAATATACTCCAGAAAATCAAAGAGATACGTTCTACGCTGCGGGGCGCTGATGAAGAATCCCAATATGACGAAACCGGCGCCGGCTATGAAGAAACCGGCACGGAGTATGAAGAAACCGGCTCAGAGTATGAAGAATCCGGCTCAGAGTATGAAGAATCCGGTTATGAAGAATACGAAGAAGCCCAGGAAGAAGAGACCACAGAAGACATCAGCGGTTTTGTGACCGAGGACGGCGAACCGGCAGCAGGGGTGACCGTAACCGACCCCGAGTCGGGAGTCAGCACCACCACCGACAGTTCCGGTTCTTATGTACTGCAGGGCATCCCCAGCGGCAGGTTGTCCCGGTTGGTACTCCTGAAAAACGGTAAGAAGGTAGCCGACGGCAAAATCGACCTGCTGAAAGGACGGACAGCCATTGCCGATTGGGAGTTAAAACCCAGGACCGCGCAAAAGGGAAAAAAAGGAGCTGCTCTCAGGATCCTGCCTTCCTGTGTCAGCGTCGCTTCCGGCAAAAAGGCCGGCGGCGGCACAGGCACCCTGAAAGGGGTAGTCCGGGATGCAAAAGGGAAGCCCATGCCCCGGGTCCTGGTCAAGCTGGAAGGCGCTGCTGCTGCCCGCAGCGACTCTAAAGGCCGGTATACCTTTGTGAATGTCCCTGCCGGCGCTCATAGATTGGTAGTTTTCAAAGGCGGAAAAAAAGTAAAGTCGCAGCGGGTCACTATAGTGGCGAAAAAGAGCGTTCTTAATAAAATCCAGTTCACGCCCCGTGACAGCGTTCTCAGGAAAACAAAAAAAACCGGCGTCATATTTGGCGGCTCGGATACGATTTTACAGGGTGTAGTTACAGATGCGAAGAATCGCCCACTGGCCGGGGTGAAGGTTACTGCGTTTCAAGCCGGAGGCGCCGTATCGGTAAAAACCGGGCCCGGGGGAACTTACAAGCTGCGAAACATAAAACCCGGCAAGTACCGTCTATTAATTGCCAAAACAGGGTTTACCGGTATAAACAGGAAGATTTCCGTCAAAGCCAAAAAGAAAGGCAAGTACAATTTTAAGCTCAAGCCCTCTACATCTTCCCCATACATACAGAGATTACTGGTCAAGCAGAGAAGCTTAACCGGCCGCATTATCGACACCGGCAAAAAGCCCATTGCCTATGCCACCGTTTATATTAAAGGTCAAAATAGGGTGCGCACCAACCGCTATGGTTATTACACCGTAAGGAATTTAAAACCCGGCCGGTACAGTGTCCGTGTCAGTAAGAAAGGGTACCGCGGGCAAAAGCAGAAAATTAAAGTCAGTTCTCTCCAATCGGCACGCAGGGATTTTGTTTTAAGCCCCTTACGCAGCGGCAAGAGAGTAACCGGTGTCACCAAACCGAGCAGGAAAACGCTGCCTTCTAGAACCAGGACGGCCTATCTTTTAAAAGGGCAGCTCAAAGGTTTTGTTACCGGCAGCCGAACCCGGAAGCCCATAGCCGGGGCCTATGTAACCATATCGGGGCAGCGCAGTATCGTCACCAACCGTTCCGGTTATTATGTCAGTGGGAAGTTAAAGCCCGGCAGTTACAAGGTCAGTGTAAAGAAGAGCGGTTATCTAAGCAGCAGCAGGAGTGTAAAGGTACAGGCCGGGAAAGCGGTCACGGTAAACTTTCGTTTGAGTCCGCTCCTTATCAAATACCGCAAAAAATAACGATATTTGAATTCTAAAGTTGGTTGTAATTGGCCTATGAATGAAGAAGCTCGGAATAGAATTTTGAATTTTGGGGTCGGTGCTTTACTTTTTTCTCGTTCTATCCTAAAAACAAATTGAAAAAGTCACGAAGCCTGGCACCATGTCTATCCGGTGAACAGCAACCCTGCTTCCATCGAGGAACATCCTCCAGCCTTCGGCGAC
>JAGLSW010000886.1 GCA_023135565.1 Candidatus Aminicenantota bacterium
CGCGGATCAGAGGCCACAAAGGCCGGCTGGAGAAAAAAGAAAAGATGGCAGATTTAACGACAGGAATAAGGGCAGACAGGGCCAAAACAGGAGAATGCAGGGGAGAAGAGGGGAATGGGTAGAACCGCAGCGGAAAGTTGAGACTCCACCGGCTAAACCGAAGCCGAAATTAGAAGATTTTAATCTCCCGGAAATGATCCAGATATCCAATTATATCACTTTAAAGGAGCTGGGTGAGAAATTAAATTTAAAATTAAAATACATTGAAGAGAAGATGAAACTGTTGAAGAAGGAGTATATCCCCAACCAGGTATTGGCAACAGACGATATCAAATCCATATGCGAACAATTTAAGGTCGAGGTGGATATTGTTTCTTTTGAAGACTATATTCATTTCAATTACATCGAAAAACTCAAAGCCCAACTATTGCCCCGGCCGCCGGTTGTCACGATAATGGGGCACGTAGACCACGGCAAGACAACCCTTCTCGATACGCTGCGGAATACCAGTGTGGCCGATGGGGAAGCAGGCGGCATTACTCAAAAAATAGGCGCTTATAAATTAGACAAAGGAGGTCAGTCTATCATATTCTTAGACACCCCCGGTCATGAAGCCTTTACCAACATTAGAACCCGCGGGGCCCAGGTAACGGACATCGTCATTCTTATAGTAGCGGCTAATGATGGCGTTAAACCTCAGACCATAGAAGCCATCAACCATGCCCTGGCCGCCAAAGTACCGCTTATCGTAGCCATCAACAAGATCGACATTGCCGGAGCGGACGCGAACAAAGTCAAACAGGACTTAACGCAGCATAACATCGTGGTTGAAGATTGGGGTGGAGAAGTTGTTTCCGTCGAAATCTCCGCCAAGCAGAACCAGAATCTCGGCACCCTACTTGAAATGGTGGGACTTGTGTCCGAAATGCTGGAATTAAAAGCCTATAAAGATATCCCCGGCAGGGGAGCGATTATCGAGTCACGGCTGGATCCTCAATTAGGTCCTTTAGGCACGGTACTGATCCAGCACGGAAAAATTAAAAGAGGCGACTTTTTTATCTGCGGCAACTCGGTAGGCAAAGTGAAGTCTTTATTCGATGATAAGGGGAAAACCATGAAGGAAGCTGATGTTCCCCTTCCCGTGGAGATAATGGGATTCGAGGACGTGCCTGAAGCGGGAGAACTTTTCCAGGTTACCGGCGACATAGAAAAAGCCCGCAAAGTCATAGACATGAGAAAACTCGAAGGTAAAGAAGCCCGCCGGGAAGAAAGCGGTGCCGGGAAAAAATTAAGCTTAGAGTCGCTTTTTGAAAAAATGGGGGAAGATAAGAGCAAGGAATTCCCCATCATTATAAAAACAGACAATTTCAGTTCCGGTGAAGTGTTGGAAAATATACTGATGAAGCAGAGCCGGGATGAGGTGAAAATCAACATTCTTCACTGCGGCATAGGAAATATTACGGAGAGCGATATCCTGCTGGCTTCTACCTCAGGCGCGATGATTATCGGGTTTAACGTAAAATCGCCACAGAAGATCATCACACTGGCAAAACGGGAAAGTATCGAAATAAAATTATACAATGTCATCTATCATTTAATCGAAGACATGGAGAATGCCATTAAAGGCGAAATCAAGCCGGAATACATGGAAACCCGCATCGGCACCATCGAAGTGCTGCAGAAGTTCAAAATTTCGAAGATCGGCATTATCGCCGGGTGCATGGTTAAAGAAGGAAAAGTGACCGCCAAATCGAAATTAAAAGTAATCAGGGGCAATGACCTGGTTTTCGAAGGCGAACTGGAGACCCTGCGCCGGGTCAAGAATGAAGCTTCCGAAGTGAATGCCGGCACCGAATGCGGCATCAGGGTAAAGAATTTCAACGACATCGAAATCGGCGATATGCTGGAAGCTTATGATCTGACATTAAAAAAAGTATAAGAAAGTGGTAGTTGGAGTGATGATCCTGGATATGTTTTGCCGGGACGCGCACAGTCTAAAAGAGAAACGGCAGATCGTATCCAGTATTAAAGAGAAACTGCGGCACAAATTCAATATTTCAATAATCGAGAGCGATTACCAGGACCTGTGGCAAAAAATTCAATTAGCCGTAACCATGGTTTCCAATTCAAAAGTCATTACGGAGAAAGTATTCGCTCAGATTGAAGATTTCATTTTTTCAAATTATCCCATCCAACTCATAAACGTAGACAAGCAGTATCTTTAGGAGAGGAATGGGAAAAGTCGCTGTTTTGCTGAATCCTTCCGCCGGTAAAGGGCGGGCGCTGCGGGAAAAAGAAAAAATCGAATATTTTTTTCAAAAGGCCGGTATCGACTATGATTTGTTTATTTCCACAAGTGAAGAGCATTTGCGCCGCCTGGCCGGTGTGGCTGCGGGAAGCCGCGCTGCCATTATCGGGGTTGGCGGGGACACTACTTTTAAAATAATCGCCGCGGAAATTTTGAAAAAACGCAGCCGGGAGAAAACGCAGCCGGCCCCGGTTTTAGGTATGATCGGTGCCGGTTCCGCCAATGATATAGCCCGCGCTTTGCAGGTGCGGGACGTCGCCGCCCTGTGTGAAGCTGTGCGGGATGGAGCGATCCGGGAAATGGACACCGGCTGCCTGAGAATAGCGGGCAGGGAAGAACCGCTGTGGTTTTTAGGCAGTCTCAGCGCTGGTCTGGGCGCCGCGGTCAACCGTTACATCGAAGCTTTTTGCCGCCGGCATCCCCGGTTGGGGAAGTTTCCTCTTTTCGGGCAGGCGCTGCCCGGGACAGCGGCGGTGCGTCATGCCTTCATTAACCGCTTAGTGCCTTTGGAAGCTGTTCTCGAATACGATGGAACGAAAAAGGAGATTGTTTTTTCATTATTGGTATTTGCCAATATTCCATATTATGCCAACGGCATGCGGTTTCATCCGCGGATTTCTCCTTTTGACGGGCAATTGGACGCTGTAGTCATTCACACCGGCTCTCTCCGGCACACCTTGAAGTTTGCCCTGCGCGCAGGCAGGCAGAAGCATTTCCAGGACAAAGAGTTTGAGATTATTTCCTCCCCGTCGTTTCGTTTAACCTTCCCGGACCCGGTAGACGTTCAATTGGACGGCGATATTGTCGGTGGTTTGGAATCTTTTGAGGTCTCGCTTTTGCCCGGCGCATTGAGAGTTTTTAGTGTAAATCAATGATCGATGTTCAATGAAAAGCGAAAACTCCTCCCTGCCGCGAAGCGGCGTATTGCCTCCCCGGCTATCATTTTAAAAGCCTTTATCTAATTGTCAATAGGCTAATAGAATTCACAACCGACGGCTGGTTTATAAACTGAGTTTATAGTGTTTGTAAACAGTTTACAGTTCGTTTAGAAAAAAATCATGCCGAATGCTTGAATCATGTATGCCTCCTACAAAAAATGAAGCTGTTCTTCGCCCGGCAGCCTGTAATTGCATTTACTTTTATCTATAGGCATTTTGTACCCCCTCTCTTTAATAATAGTATTTGAAGCTATGTTTTACACTTTTTTCTATTTTTTTTTGCCGTACTTTTTTTTGGCGATTTCCGATTTATAATAGTTGTAAAGAAAATCATAAATGACTAACTCATGCAGCCGCTGCTTTGTCCTGAACAAACGATTCAACAGCATGTGAATATAACTGGCCAGCAAATCGTTTAACCCGGAATGCAGCCGCCCCTTTCCGTCCAATTTTAATATATCGCTTACAATGGGCGCAGTGGTTTGCGATTTTTTGGCCAGCAGGTCAAAAAGAGGCATGAACTCACTCGCTTCATCCTGGCTGCGATCCAACACTATAGTCATCGCTTCTTTTTCCGTCCTGTACTTTGTTTTTAATTGATCCCGCAAACTCTTGTTTATGTCGAATTCCCTGCCGAAACTCTCTTTCAAGAAAGTTAAAAGCCCCAATTTTCGCTCCATGGGGAAATGGAAATCATCCAGCAGGGCGTCCACGGCCCGTACCCCGAACAACCAACGGAATTTCTCCCCTTCATCCCCGGTAATCATGTCCAACATATCCACTATCATAACACTGTCGTGGAAAAAAAGACTTTCACTCATTGCCATGGTTTCGACACCGTATCTTTCTACCTCCCGCCGGTAAGAATCCACCTGTACTTTCCAGATTAGATCCTGTTCTATGTATGGCGTAGACAGGGCCTGCATGGCCTGGATTACGTTAAATATAAAAGGCGGTTTGACCAGGTGAAAACGGAGCCGGATATGAGGCTGCGGGTCGCCATAACGAATAAAAAACCATTTGTCGATAAAACCGCTGGATAGGAATTCCACAGCCGCGGGTTTGATCATCTCCGCCAGGACCGCATCCGCTGTCTTCGGCCCCAAATAAAACTTATAATAAAGCCATTCATCACCCAGGATAAATGTCCGTTTGATCTCTTTTTTTGTGCTATTTTTTGTTTCCATTTTTATTCTTCTTCGCTATTTCGCTTCTTTTCCCGGTGCGGTAGAAGGAGAGAATGAACTCGTTGGTAAACACGCCTTCCCTGCTTTTAACCGGGGCCTGTTGGGGATCAAAGAAAAATTCCATTATTTGACCCCGGGGCCTGTTCTTGATGACGGAAAAAAGGGTCTGAATACAGAACTCATTCTCTAAGTTGATAAACAGTTTGTTGTCCCCCTCCACCTGGGCAATATAAGCCGGCAGCCTGTTTGTTTCCCGCCATTCCTGCACGGCGCTGTACAACCTGTCCTTCTCTTTGATCTTGAAAAGATGCTGCATATCTTCTTTCTTAAAATTCCAGGTGGCCGGTGCAAAGATTAAATTTTTATAAACCACCCGGGGCAGGAAATCATACTCTTCGGACAGGGAGCCCCAATAAAACCTGGCCCCGCTGCGTATTTCTTGCATTTGCAGGTCACATAAAAAATGATAGATCGGCAGCGCCCTGAGAGAATAATTATGAGCCGAAGTTAAACGGGGCAAAATCTCTTTGTCCAGGCTGCGGGAACGCAGCATAATGCGATTTCCCCTTATCGAGATAAATAAATCGGTTAGTTTCAACTGGAATTCCGGGGCTACCGCCGGTTTGCCTAAGTAAGGTATTTCGTAGTCGCGCAGCACCGGGCGCAGCAAAATATTGCCCAACCGCGCTTCCGGCAGGTGAATGATTTCCGCCAGGATGGCGTCCGGGTTAAGTTCCGCTTCCTTGGCCGCAATCTCTTTAGTAAAATCAAAAGTCGCCTGGTCCCCATGGCAGAAGCGTCCCAAAAGATTGCCGGCGCCGGAACCGCCGAAACCGGTCATCAGGATTCTCTCTTTCGGGTTGTTTTCGTCTTTCCCGGCGATAATCTGCACCATGGTGGCGATGGTGTCGGGCAGGTCGTCCCAGCGGGATTGGAAAGGTTTTAAATCTTCGTCGGTCAACTCCACTTCGTATTTACCGGCTGCGATGGCGGCCCTATATTTTTTTAAGAAAAAAGCCTGGATACTGTCCCAGGTTATGTCTTTACTGCCGCTGTCGCTGCCGGGCAGCAGGATATCGTCCACTAAAGGCGAGACATCGCCCTGGGAAGTAGTTTGCCTGTAGCCGATGCCGCATTCGGTATCTAAGGCGTGGAGCAGGGATATCTCCCTGCCTTCGTACCTGTCCTGGAAATTTTCCCGGAAGCGGGCCATGAGGGTTTCCCCGCCGCCTTTGGTTAATCTATTCATCACCTCGATGCCGGACAGCACGTCAGCCGCGGTGTCCCGGTCTAAAGTACAGTGCAGCGTGGGTATCATCATATCGGTTTGAAACATATATTTCAGTTCGAATTCCGTGCCTAAGGGTTTTAGGCTTTCCACTATATCTAAGTAGCGTGAAACCGGGACGCCTATTTTGCTATTATCTATATCTTCTATAGATTTTTTTGTTTGTTTGATGATCTCTTTGATCTCTGCTATGCCGTCGATATTATCTATAATCGCCAGCACCTGGTCTAAGAATTCCGGGCCGGTGATGGCCGGTTCTAATTCGCTGACCAGTAGTTGGGATTCCACCAACTCTTCGATGAATTCCCCGGCTTCTTCGGAAGTGATCTCCTCATCGACTAATAATTCGCTCATCTCTTTTAAATAGGCGCCTTTTTCCGCTTTTTCGAGCACCCGCTGTAAATATTCGGAATTATCCACGGCCACGATATGGTGGGTACGCCGGGCTTTGTGGTAGCGGTATTCCACGTAGCGCAGTTGGTCGCCTACCGGGTAGATGCTGGAATTGGGGTAATACCTGATCTTTTCTTTGATAACCGGGTGTTTGGAAAGATCTAAGGCTAAGGCGCAGAGGTAGTTCATATCCATGCGTGTATGCCTGGAATAGGCGGATTGTTGGGGAAGTTCCACGGCTGTTTTTTCCGCCCAGCGGCCGATGCAGAAACCGGCAAACAAACCGAAAGGCGTAGGCCGGGTAGACATGCGCAGGATGTAGCGCATCAGGGCGTAACGCAGCCGGTTTAGTTTTTTGGGGTCTTTTAGTTTTCCCGCCAACCAATCTTGCATCGGGTGATAGAGGTCCGGCGAAGCCAGGAAGATAGCCTCCTGTACAATGGGTTTTTTACATATTTCCTGTAATTGTTCTTCCGTGGTATCCCTGCCCGCGGTCAGGGATTCTATGAAATCGAAAGGGAACAGGGGTGAACGCATGATAAATGAAGAGAAGTTTTGGTATGGTATTTTTTCTTTCATTATAATAAGTCCTGCTTTCCCGGTGCTGTTAAAAAGCACCGGGTTGTATAGTATAAATTATAAACGGGAAATAAGCAAGGGGTGGGATGATATTTCAGCAATTCTCTTTTTGAAAAATTTTTCCATAAATACTACTGAATTTTTCAAAAAGAGAATTGCTGAGTTACGCAAGTTGGTAAGTGTTCAGCTTTGGAAAAAGAAAAATTCAAAGCTTTTATAGGGGGCTTTTCGCTTTTTTAAACAAAAGTTTTGTTCAAGCTTTTTCAAAAGTTTGGCCCCCGGCAGGGCCGCCCAATACTGTTGCCTTAAGCATTATTCAATTTTCCCGATCTTCCTTTGATCCACTTGTTTTTCGCCCTCTTC
>JAGLSW010000887.1 GCA_023135565.1 Candidatus Aminicenantota bacterium
CGGCAGGGGCCGCCGGAGGCAAAGAATAATTTATCCCCGGAAGACCCAGAACTTATTCCCGGCAAAGTTAACCACAACCGCAAAAAGTGTGGCGATTAATTTACTGACCATCACATGCAGTCCTACTTTATCCCGGAAAATATAAAGAAACAATAAAGAAACCCCTAAAGAAACGATATTAACCACGACAAATTTCAGGGCTTCTGAGCGGTTGAAGCCTTTCTTTTTGAGGTACCGGGAAACTTTTTTCAAAGAACCGCTCTTTTCTTCCGGGCTGCCGGTTTCGGCGCTTCCCGGTTCCTCAGCGGTTGGGGCTGCCGGGGCTTTAAAAGTCCAGAATTTATTCCACAGGTAGCTATTCACTACGCCGCAGGAATAAGAGATCACCTGGGAGATCATGTGATGCAGGCTGAGATAGATCAATAGGGTAAAAATCGTAAAATCCACCGCTGTATTCATAATACCCACGATGTTGAATTTTATAAATTGCAAGATATGATCTTTGTAAGCTTTGATTTTTTCTACTAAGTTCATTTAGCCTCCACGGACGGGCTTTTCCTCTTTGTTTTCAAAATTGACATACTCTTGTATGACGTAGAGGGGCCGGTCTTTGGATTCATCATAGATGCGGCCGATATACTCGCCGATTATGCCTAAGATTATAAGAATCACACCGTTAAAGAAAAGCACTAAAGACACTAAAGACGTCCAGCCGGGCACCGCAGCCTCGGTGAAGAACCTTTGATACAGGGCGTAAAGAAAATAAATAAAACCCGCGCCGGAAGCCAGGACACCTAAAAAAGTAGCTATCTTTAAGGGCTTGTATGAAAAAGAGATCACGCCGTTTAAAGCAAAACGGATCATTTTTTTCAGCGGGTACTTGGTGACCCCGGCCAGGCGTTTGTCTCTTTCATAGAGCACTTCGCCCTGCTTGAAACCCAACCAGCTAATTATGCCGCGAATAAAGCGGTTTTTTTCTTTGATCTTTTTCATGGCGTCGCATACGGAACGGTCGATCAGGCGAAAATCGCCTACATCCACGGGAATTTCCACGTCGGTCATCCTCTTCAAAAACCGGTAATAAGCAGATGCCGTCAACTTTTTAAAGATGGTTTCGCCTTTTCTTTTCAGTCTTTTGCCGTAGACCACGTCGAAGCCTTCTTTCCATTTTTCGATCATGTCGAGTATCACTGCCGGGGGGTCTTGCAAATCGGCGTCGATAACGACTACGGCGTCGCCCCGGGAACTGTCCATCCCGGCGCTGATGGCTATCTGGTGACCGAAATTACGGGAAAAATCGATCAGTTTGACGTTTTTGTCTTTTTTGCAGTACTGTTTCAGCATTTCCACTGTTTTGTCTTTGCTGCCGTCATTGATAAAGATCAACTCGTAATTTTTTTTAGTTGAGTCCATTACTTGTTTTAACTGCTTGTAACATTCGTCTACTACTTCTTCTTCATTGTAAACAGGAACGACGATCGAATAAATAATATTACTCATTTTTTTTCCTCCTTAGCCTCCGGCGGCCAAAACCCTTTTGAAAAAGGGTTCCGGACTCCCAAAACTTCT
>JAGLSW010000888.1 GCA_023135565.1 Candidatus Aminicenantota bacterium
CTTTTGAAAAAGTTTGAACAAAACTTTTTATAATTTAGAAGCAAAAAACACCCCCCCGCGAAGCGGCTAATCGCCTCCCCGTGCGCACGGGGCGCCGGTGTAAGGGTCATAATTACAAAAAACCGGATGCCCTCCCGGATGACTGCCGTTATTTAGAAAAGAATTAGGGCAGTTCGTACAAGCATAACGCAGTTCACAATCTTTACATATTTCGATCTTATCTTTGGTCAATTCCCAATATTTATCGAATACCCCGGAAATAATCATATCGTGAATATTATTTTTTTTTATATTTCCCAGCACATCATTAGACCACAGGCAGGGTTTTATCTCGCCAGTGCAATCGATAGCCACCTGGTGCCCCAAACAGTGATTGAACTGCCGGTTGTAAAAAAAATCGTATGCCTCAACTTTCATTTCGCTCACTTCTTTTTTACCGTTTTTGTGATAAGAAAAAGTCTTGTTTTCTTTTTCGCAAGATTGCTCGATGGTTTTCAAACTTTTTTTATCCACATCCTTCTCGATAAAAAGATCGAGACTATCGAATTTCACTCCTGAGATAATTTCTTTTACCTTATCGAATTCCAGGTTCTCTGCCTCTACTCTTACCTTTTTTACCGGGATAAAGTGGAACGCCTCTTTTATCGAATCTAAAATTTCTAAGTCCATTTCTCTCTTCGGCTCTTTCTTTTTTTTCCGGGTGCGGCAGTTGTCTTCCCCGCTGCCGTTGAGCCGTAACTGCAATTCTCTCACCTGCACTGTATTTAACTCGTCATGAAGATCGATCTCCACTTTAAAAGGCACGCAGCCTTCGGTTTGAAAAATCAAACCGGCTTCCAGCAAGTTTTTACGCAGTTCTTTTAGATCGCCTTCCGGTTCGAGGCGGTAAAAATTCCCGTTCAAAATATCGAATAGAGCGTAATTTTTTGCCCCTTTTATCTTGTAGACATATGGTTTCAACCTATCTCTTTTCACTTTCCTGCCTCCAGCGGGTCAACCAGAAGTCTTCACCTTCTTCGGTTTCCCTGATGTCGATCATGAACAATTTGTCGTTTTGAAAATGGAATAAAAAATCCAACCTTTCCTGACCCAGGGCAGGATCATTCCAATGGCTGAACCCGGGTACTTCGATCTTTCCCAAATAATTCAAATTTTTATCGAAGTAGTCGGCTTCTATCCACTCGACGTCAGTGGGTTTGTAATTTTTCCGCCGGCCTACGGCAATCCCATCCCCCAAATCCAACAGCCAGCAGGCGCTCCATAATTCTCCGGGGAATATGAATCTTACCGGGTCTTTCAAGAGCGATTGTCTTATCCATTCGCTCCTCGTGCTGTTTGAAAAACTTTTTTTGTCGATATTGGTAACTTTTATCTCCTTTATAACCTTACCTTCCAGGTCCATTTTGCTCAACCGGTATTCGTCTGTTCTCAGCATGTAGATGTAATCGTCTATTATTTTAGTATGGAAAGGATATCCTATTATCCACTGCTGCTTGCTGCTCTTGACCCATTTTTTTAATCGGCATATTACCTCATTATGTAATTTTTTTTCTCCTATTTTTCTTGTGAATGTTTTAAATTCGATAACATTTACGTTTACAAAAAACGCAAAGGTTCCCAGTATTTTTTTTGTTCCGGGATGGTAACCGCCGCCATTTTGTATAAAGGGACCATAACGTTTTGTCTCCAGCTTCTTGTTCATTTTCATGTCCCCATCGAATAAATAATAGGTTTGTTTTTCTAAATCATAAAACACGATATTATCTTCTTCTCCACCTATAATCATGGGCATTAGGCACTCTCCCGGTCCCAGGCCGTAAGGTATTAAAAAATTTTTTCCAACTCGAGATCAGTATTATATTTCCAAATCTCTCTATCCCTTTTTTCCCCGCTGAATTGATAGAAAATTTTGTTTTTACTCGTTATTTTACCAAGAGAGCCGGTTCCATTAATAACCACGTCTATTTTGACCTCGGCCTCTTTTATTAATTTTAAGGAATATGCCGTGTCATTTACTTTAATCGAAACCGTTTCGACTGCTTTCCCTTCTTTACAACTGCTCGATATAAGCAGCAGTACCATTAGATAAATCAATATTAGCTTTTTCATTTTCTTCCTCCAGGTTATACAGAAAATTTTTAATTAATGCGATATAACCTTTTCTTATTTCATCGCACTCGATTTTGAGTTCCCTTTCTATGGCGGCATGAACAAAACACACGCCGCACAAAAACCATACTTCACACTGCCAGCATCTGCTCTTAATAACCTCTTCATTATATTGCTTTATTATACTTTTAATCCTGTCGATATCAAAACCATACTCTATATCCCCGATAGGGAAATAGGGATTCATCTTTTCGCAAATGTGAAATTTGCCGTCTGTATCGATAAAGACCTTTTCTCCGCCAGGGAAACAGGATCCGGTTAGTTTTTTCTGGTAGTTTATATTTCGTAAATTAAATTTACCGGCAATCGAGCTTTCAATAATACTTTTTGTAATCAAACCACCCCTTTCCGGCGCTGCCGATTCGTCCCGGATAGCTATATCTTCTTTCAAAAATTGACGACTGACCCTACTAAACCTAATTTTATTTATATCGAAAAGGTCATTGCTGTTTTTAAAGTAATGTTCTATCTTTCCCAGGTCATGGAGCGGGTGGATTGTGCACTGGTAACTAACTCTATCGCGGTAATATTCGGGGTGTTTTTCCAGGATTTTTTTTATATTGGTCATTACGGCAGCCCAGGTCTTAGAACCGTTCCTATGTTTCCTGAACCTGTCGTGCTCAACTTCCGGGCCATCCAGGCTGATATCGACATATACATCGTTTTCCGCTAAAAAATCGATTATTTTTTCATTTAATAGATACCCGTTTGTTGTAATTCTAAAGTCAATTTTAAATTTCCCGGCCAGCCCATTATCCCATTTTTTTTCTTTTGTGCCCCTGATAACTTTTTCCAGCAGATCAAACCGCAGAAGGGGTTCGCCCCCGTAAAAGCCAATGTCAAAATTATTCATTTTCCTGG
This sequence comes from Candidatus Aminicenantota bacterium, assembly GCA_023135565.1. Taxonomy (GTDB): domain Bacteria; phylum Acidobacteriota; class Aminicenantia; order UBA2199; family UBA2199; genus JAGLQA01. Next base: position 3,031 of record JAGLSW010000888.1, read on the forward strand.
TCCTGAATGTATTATTTATCATTTCTAAGAAAAAGTCAACTGCTTTCACTGCTGTTTGGCAATCCATCTGTTTACTGCTGTGGGCCCTGGCGTACATATAATCGCCGGAATAGATGCAGTACTTACACCTGAAATTACAATCCTCCGTTAGTCCTAAGGCTATCCCTCTTACTGAACTCAAATTCATCATTACCGATTCATTGTTTATTCCCTTTTTTAGAGCGTCGATTATTTTCTCCTCGTTTATCGTCTTTGCCCTGAGATTATCAAAATCATTTTTGATTTCTTCATTAACCAACAAACCTAAATCTTCCATCAGTTCATATTTTGACTTGCTGCTTTGTATCACCACGAAATTTTCTCCTTTTTCCCCGGACTAACTTTAAGGGGAGAAATTAGAAATTTCTCCCCTTAAAGAGTCCAATTAAAATCGATTAAAGTGATTTCGCAAACCAGCTCAAATAGCCGGAATACAGCGAACTCGAATTGCCGGCGATATCACCGCAACTGCACACACTACTTCCACAACTCCCCACACCCTTTTCCAGGGCTTTGTTTAACTTTTGACCTCTTTGTAACAACTTTAACATTTTATTCTCCTTTAATTTAAATTCCGGCTCCATCGACCGGGGCCAATCGAACCGAAATAGGTATAGCAATTTATTTGCCAAAGTAATGAATTCTCCCGGGATGCTTTATTAACGGGGATTTCGGTGTGTGTGACGTTATTGCGGCAAAAGCGGTAATTCCGGCTATAAGCAGAACTTTTCGCCCCGTAATTTTTAAAATAGGTCTAAAAGGGCATTATTGCTTGCTTTTAGTTATTCTGGCTATAGCCGGAACGAGTCCGGCTGGAAGCAGAATAAATCGAGCTGTGGCCGGGAGCTAAGGCTTGAGACCGTTGTCGTTGATGAAATTCAGGAACTTTTTGTAATCCTCCGGCTCGATGTTCAGATCAGCCAGCACGTCTTTATATTTGCCGCCGCCGCTTTTTAATACGACCCCCATCACCTCTTTCACCTCGCTCCTGTTCAAATCGCGATTCAAGAAAGGCTTTTTCACCACTTCCCAGAAACTTTTACCCGCTTGCAAATCTTTCAGGATGCGGCCTGTTATAGAGATTTCCATCCCGAAAGATTTCTTGTAACTGCTCTGGCTGATGACCTGTTCGATCTCCCTGCCGGTAATAGGAGAGTCATACTCGATCCCCGCCCGCTTCAATACCGTGATCAGTTCCCGCACATTGCCCGGCCAATCATGGTTGAATATGGCTTCCCAGAACTTCTCACCCGGTTCTTTGCCGTTTAGATACCGGCGCATATCCATTACCAATTCTTTTAAATCTTCTTTGCGTTCCCGCAGCGGCGGTATCCTGATCTCCAACACATGAAGACGGAAATATAAATCTTCGCGAAATTCTTCCTTTTCGATGGCCCGCCGCATCTCTTTGTTGGTCGCCGCCAGGATGCGCACATCCGCTTTCCTCTCTATAGATTCGCCCAGCACCTGGTACTTCCTGGTCTCGATGAAACGCAGCATCTTGGTCTGCAGCGCAGGCGGGATTTCGGAAATTTCGTCGATGAAAATAGTTCCCCCTTCCGCTTCGGCAGCCGCCCCTTTCCTGTCGAACCTGGCGTCGGTGAAAGCTCCTTTTATATGACCGAACATCACGCTTTCGAAGAGGCTCTCCTGGATAGTGGGCGTATTCACTACCACGAATTTCCCCAATCGGCCCGAATACTGGTGCAGCAGTTCGGCAATATGGCTTTTGCCCACCCCGGTTTCACCCAGTATCAAAACCGGTTCCTCTTCTAAGGAGTACTTGAGCGCAATATCCCTGATTTTTTTCATCTCTTCGCTTTTCCCGGTAATGCCGCCCGTGCCGGTTTCTTTCTTTTCGATCTGGGTGATGGAATCGCTCAGCAGTTCGCCCAAAGTGTGAAAAATGCCGTGCTCGGTTTCGCTGAAAGCTTCTTTTGTGCCGCTGTCGATATAGAGGAAAAGCTCTTTGTTGACGGGCTGGATGACGACGCTTTTCACCAACAGGCGCATGGCGGACTTAGACATCGCTTTTGCCGACGAAGTGATTATCACATTTTCTTCATCTATCCCCGCACCGCTCTCCAGGCTATCCAGAATGTAACTTCTGCAAAAACCTTCCCCTTCAGCGATGTTCTTGCCCGATATTACCCGGCCTTTGTGCCAGAGGATTTCGCCTTCCCGGTCATAGATCATCGCCAGGGAAACCTTTTTCTTCTTCAATATGTTCCACAATTTATTTTTGATACTCTCGATCATAAGCTTCTCCTAAATTTTATCCAAAGCGGGCGCCTGCCCGCAGGTTCGCCCAACCGGCGAGTCCATTATAACACGAAATTCCCGGCCTGCCAATTTCCCGCCTCCGGGGGTGCGGCGCACCCGGCCTATGAGCCGCTTCGCGGCAAGGGGGGGGTGAAGAATATCGAATATCGAACACCGAATATCGAAGGAATACCCGGCGGCGGACACCGCTACCTTCCGGTAATTCCCAGAGAGGGCAGTCAGTACATTCCCCTCTCGAGACTTGCCGGGAGGTGGACGCGAAGCGGACGGGGTGTGTTTGGCTGGAGTTGATGGCTGGGGCTGAATGCTGCCTGTACTCATTGTTCTATTTCTCCATCTAAAGCGTAGTATATGGATTTTTTTACTTCGCCCTTGTTTATAACCGCCATAACCGGCAGCGCCGCGCACAAAAAATGCCGGTAGAAGTCGATTTTTTCTATCAGGTATACGGTAGGGGAATTTTGTTCAGTGCACCAAATAGTCAGTTCATCTAAAGAATCGTGAACCGCCGCGCTGAGGCACTGTTTCCCCGCCGCCTGCATTTTTTTTAGTTCCAGCAGGCCCCGGTGGATCGAAGAGCGGCTGTTATCAGGCTCGAAGAACAAACAATAGGTGTCCCGGTCTTTGTCGATCAAGTCCGTGAAGTTCAAACTACTACCGTCTAAAGCGGTTAGTTCTATCTTAGTCACATCCTTGACCTGGAAAGAGTCCAGACCGGGCAGCCGCACTATAAATCGGTAGATGGCGGCGCTGATGATGCCGGCAAACACAACAGTGATGGCGACGCTGCAAATAATATCCTTTTTTTTCATTTTTACCTCCGGGAATATCGGTTTTTGCTGCTGAAAACCCGTTTCTTCTTAAATTTGCCAAACAGTGTTTCTTTCAAGACGAAGCTTGAAAAAAATCCCTGGCGGCAAGAACTCTATATATAGATAATGCATTGTTCATTACCGCCATGTAGTGGCATAAAACGCATGTTCATAAATATGTTTAGCAAGAATCGTGCCAGCCTGTCAAAAAAATGAGAAAATGCCCGCAACCCTTTAGTAACGGCCTTTTTAGGAAAACCGCCCGGTTTCATGTTAAAAATGAATGCTGATTATGCCCGGAACTACCCCGTTCCTGACCAGAACGGGGCGTTTTTTTTCTGCTGCTTTAGATACGGGCCCTTTGCTGCCGGGGCGTTCTGCCCATAACCAGAACGTTCTGCCTATGGCCAGAATGCGGGAAAGCCGGTGCGGAAGGGCTTTCCGGGGTTTTCCGTGGAAAACCGGGGGCTTTTTTCTGGCCCCAGCCAGAATAGGTTTTGAGAGAGCGAAGTTGGTGGATAGGTTTTTTGCTGTTATAGTGGGCTTTTTGGGCAAATCGCTTGCGTTGGCATCAAATTTGCTGTATATTTATCTAATAAGAACTTTTTGAAATCTAAATCAATTGGAGGTTACAATGAAAGAAAAAAAAGAAGTAAGAATCAGTTTGGCAGACCTTGAAAAAGAAAAATTAGAGAGTGGAGAAATATTAAAGATACAAGGAGGTGATCCCACTAAAGGGACATGTACGTGCTTAAAAGATTCTATTACCTGGGATTCAAAAAATGGTACTAGCCCTATAGCGCTCACCTAAATTGA
>JAGLSW010000889.1 GCA_023135565.1 Candidatus Aminicenantota bacterium
GTCAATTTAGGTGAGCGCTATAGATTATGGATACCAAACCGGATATGATGTCTTCCATATCTTTTTGTCCGATTGCGAGATTTGTAAAATCTATTTTTTTGATCTGTCCCAACAGATCATCAACCCAAGTTGGTTTCTCCCATTGAATTACTTCCCCGATAAGACTGATTAAAGCAAGGAAGCTTTTAATATTAGTAGGATAGCTTATTGATAATATTTCGGTTAAAATATTTTTTCGCTCAAGAAATGTAGTACTTTGTTTAGATAGGGAACCGTTTAAACGCCAGGATACGAGCAAGGAAAATAATAAATTAGAAATATCTTCACTGAACCTCTTCTTTTCAAGGCTGGAATAATATTCTACATGGTTAGACAAAAAATCATCTTTTGCCATTTTTTCTGCTGCTTCAAAAAACTGTCTGTCCGTATCAGTGAGTTGGCTAAAATCATCTTTATAATACCCTCTAAGAAAAGCAGGAGTTGAAACGGCTAATGGTGTATGCCATAAAAGGGGTATCCCCTCTTTCTCTGAAAAATTTCTTTGATATTTCCCTAAAATTATATGCTGAACTAATTCATCTCTTATGACGCTGTAGAATTTTGGTTCCAACTGGAATGTAGTTCGATGAATTACCTGGAAAAGGTACTGGGTATCGGCCTGGGAATATAAAAGGGCCATGGTAATCTCAATTAATGAAGTAGAACCGAAGAGAGTAAGATACCTGGAAACCGATCGTTTTCTCTTTTTGGCATTAAAGAAATGTTTCAATTTTATTTTGTCGATGGTTCCGGCGACATTCAAAAGAATGCTTTTATCTAGCCAGTGGTTTTCTTGCTTGATGGAAATTCCCGGTATATTATTCATCATGGCTTGTTCAGCCTCTCTTGCCATCCACCACGCAAGCATTATTTTTTTCTCGTCATTAAGATTTTTATGATTTTCCAGGTCAATATATTTAAGGTAATAGTGAGCAAATTTCGACCGTATTTTCCACCTGAGGTGAACATTGTTACATAACTGCTTATCTACTTTCATAACGCCAGCATTATCAAGCAATAAAATTTCGAATAATTTCTCAAGTAGGGCGTAGTAAATGTCGGTATCAATGGAGTTGGTCCCCTGTTTTATTTCTTCAATCCCGATATTGAGGATAATATCGAGAGCTGCTAAATTAGATAGCGGTTCCCGACGATTGTGCAGCCATTCTCTTACTGTTATTACAACCGCTCATATTTCAGATAGAGGGAAGAAATACAGGATTTACCGTAACCGTAACCGGTAGTAGTTATATTAATTGTAACCCAAAATACAGCAGTTGCAATATCCAGTGTTAAATTTTCATTGTAAAACTTTCAGTTGAGGTCAGGTTATAACTCTCCAATCGACATTAAAAAATATTCATACACCCTCTTGCTGTACCATCTACCTTGATTGATCATTTCATCCAGTACCGGTTTTATATTCTTTATGAGGCCCCTTTCTTTAGCCATCAGTAATACAGAAAGCGTTCCTATCACATTTAGCCCCTGGGATTGAGCGATCTTATAGGCATGCCTTTCATCTATTATCAAAATATCGGCGGAAATCTCCTTAGCCAATAAAATAGATTCTGATTCTCCTCGATCCAATTCATTCAAAAGAAAATCAAGTTTTTCTGGATTACCCAACTCCTGAATCTCAAAAAGATCACTATCCAGGTCTTTATAACCGGGGTATTTACCCAAATAAATTTCCTTGAAAACCGCACCGGGAATAATAACCTTTTGAAATAAATCATTGAAAATAGGAAGTTTTTCTACACCGGCAAGGGAAATAATGGGGGTGGCATTGGAGACAACTTTTTTCAATTTTATGTTTCCCTGGCTTTTATAATCATCTCGTCTATTAAATCTTTATCGTAATCGAAGATATACTCATCCTCTTCCTGGATTTTCTTGATGAAATCGAGACGGTTAGAATTGGCTAATTGGGCAGCCCTGCCCAGGCTCAACTTACCTTTCCTGTACAAAGAGAAAGCAGTATAGAAAAGGAGTATCTTCTCAAATTCTTCTTTTTTTTCTTTCATCGACAGCAATATTGTTTCGTCGATGTTCAGTTTTATTTCTACTGTATTCATTTTTACTCCGGGAATAATATAGTTCTTATTCCAGCAAATGTCAACTCTTTTCTTATTTTTGCCTCATGCCAACCCCGGTAAATAGCTGATTCGTAGTAATTAGAATGAAGTAAATACCATTCCCTTGAATTCTACCGCTTTTTGAGGTACACTCTGTCCTACTTTATTTCCAATATCCCAGCCCGGTAGATTTCGCGAATGCCCGTTTGCTAAAAGCTGAAGCCAAAGGCCGAAGGCTGTTACGACAACAATATGAAAAAAATTATTATAAAAAATGCTTTTGAACATAACTTGAAATCCGTGGATGTGGAGATTCCCCACCACTGTCTGACCGTAGTGACCGGGGTTTCCGGTTCGGGAAAATCCTCGCTGGTTTTCGATACTATATTCCGTGAAGGAGAACGGCGCTACTTAGAGTCTTTCTCTGCTTATGCCCGCCGCTTCCTGGCCAAATTAGAGCGGCCGGCGGTGAGTCATATCAGCGGCCTCTCTCCTTGCATCGCCGTCGATCAAAAAAGCGCGGTCAAAAATCCCCGTTCAACAGTGGGCACCATGACCGAACTGTACGATTTCCTGCGCCTGCTCTTCGCCAGGTTAGGAAAGCCCGGAAAAAACCTGGAGAATGTCAAATTAGAACGGCGTTTGTTTTCGTTTAATTCCACTTACGGCGCTTGCCCGGGCTGCAAAGGTTTGGGAGTGCAGGACCGGGTGGACCCCCAACTGCTGATCGCGGATCCGGAAAAATCCCTCAGGCAGGGTGCCCTAATAATCACTACGCCGAAGGGCTATATCGTCTATTCCCAGGTCACCATGGATGTACTGGACCAGGTGTGCCGCGCTCACGGTTTCGACGTGGAAATTCCCTGGAACCGCCTCACTGCGGAGCAACAGGAAATCGTGCTTTACGGCAGCGATAAGATCAAAATCCCCTATGGTAAGCATCCTTTGGAATCGCGCCTGAGATGGAGCGGCATCACTGCCAAACCCAGGGAAGAAGGCTATTATAAAGGCATCATCCCGGTAATCGAAAATATCCTAAAAGTAAAACGCAACAAAAATATTCTCCGTTTCGCCCGTTCTATGAGCTGCCCGGACTGCGGCGGGACGCGGTTAAACGAAGCGGCCTTGTCCGTTACTTTTAGAGAACAACATATTGCCGCTTATGCGGCGAAAACCATTGCGGAATTAGACGATTTTTTTACCGGTCTCGATTTTTCTCAAAGAGAAGCGCCGGTAGGCGAGCCGGTCAAGCAGGAGTTTTTGCGCAGAACCGCATTATTAAAAAAGATAGGTTTAGAGCACCTCACTTTGGACCGGGAATCCACTACTCTTTCCAGTGGTGAAGCGCGGCGCATCAGTCTTTGTTCCCAGGTAGGCAGCGGGCTGCGCGGTATCCTTTACATCTTAGACGAACCCTCTATCGGGCTGCATCATCGTGATATGGCGCGTTTGCTCGAAATGATGCGGCATTTGCGGGACAGCGGCAATACTGTAATAGTGGTAGAACATGATGAAGAGACCATGCGTTTTGCCGACCGGGTGATCGACATCGGACCCGGCGCCGGAGCAGCAGGCGGCGAGATACTTTTTAACGGCCCGGCAGCAGACTTATTTGCTCCTGTTGATACGTCCAATGCGTCTTATATGTCCTCTTCGGCTAAAAATCTCCCAATAAAAAAGAGCAGGACCGCCGCTTTTCTGCGGGGAGAAGAGCGGATAGAAATCCCCTCCCAGCGGCGGGCGGGCACAGGGCAATTTTTAAAAGTTACAGGCGCCGCGGCGAATAATTTGAAAAACATTACTGTTTCTTTTAAGTTAGGGGCGCTCAACGTAGTGACCGGGGTTTCGGGAGCCGGGAAATCGACGTTGGTGCATGATGTCTTGGCCGCCGGTCTAACAGCCCCGCGGCGCGGGGAGCCTATGAGGGGCTTTCGAGCAGCAGACAAGCGTTTCGCTAATCAAAAGTTTTGTTCAAACTTTTTCAAAAG
>JAGLSW010000089.1 GCA_023135565.1 Candidatus Aminicenantota bacterium
CCCGGCAGGGCCGCCGGAGGTAAGAATTTGACAAACCGGGGAAGCTCTCCTATAATGGGGATTGAGGCGCAAATGAAGATGGTAGAAAATATAGCAGCGTTAACGATTGCCGGTTCTGATCCGGGTGCGGGTGCGGGGGTCTACGCGGACCTGAAAACTTTCTTTGCTTTAGGAGTTTACGGCACTGCGGTCATCACCGCCGTCACCGCCCAGGATTTCCGGGAAGTCACTGCTGTTCAGCCTATAGACCCCGAAATAGTAGAAAAACAATTAATCGCGGTGCTTGGAAGTTTCCCAATTAAAGCGATCAAAACCGGGATGCTTTTTTCCGCTGAAATTATCGAAACCGCCGCCGGGATTCTCAAACGGTACCCCGGCCTGCCGTTAGTTATCGACCCGGTGCTGGCTTCTACATCGGGTCGAACACTGCTCCGGGAAGAAGCTGTTGTTTTGCTCGAGCGTGAACTTTTTCCCCTATCTGTTTTGGTAACCCCCAATATAGCGGAGGCTGAAATCCTGGGTGACATAAATATAGATATAACAACGCCAGCCGGGCTGGAAAAGGCGGCAGTGGAATTATATAAAAAATTTAAAATCCCGGTGCTGTTGAAGGGTGGTCATTTCCCAGGCAGCGCTTGTGATGTGCTCTGCGATAACCGGGGCACGGCGATTTTTTCAACAGGTTTAGTAAAAGGTGTAAACAACCACGGTTCGGGATGTACTTTTGCCGCTGCCATTACTGCCCGGTTGGCGTGCGGATTGGGTTTAAGAGAAGCGGTATCGCAAGCCAAAACTTATATCACCGGCGCCCTGCAAAGCCCTCATCAGCTCGATGAAGCCACCCGGGTGATCAACCATGCCTGGGATGGGATCAACGAATCCCTTCCTTGTTGAGCATTTGCATAACCTGCGTAGCAGCGGAGTTGCCTTCGTGGGTGCGCCGGCCTTCGGCATCGTAGATAATAAAATGGGGAATACTGGAAAGATTATACTGCCGGGCCAGCGGCGATTTCCAATCGATGCCGCGGGTATTTTCCCGGTTGATATCGATCTTTATCACCACGACGTCGTCCCTGCGCCGGTCTAACTGTTCAAGCTTGGGAGAAATTCGCCGGCATGGAGGACAAAATTCACTGTAAAAATCAAAGATGTTGATTTTACCGCTTTGCATTAGGTCTTCGATCTCTACTTCCTGTCCGGGTTCATAAGCGACCCGGGGCGGTTCTTCATATGATCGACTTGGTTTCGATCCATAGCTTACAGGCTTGTCGCCGGGTTGTTCTTCCGGTTCATACCATTCCGGTTCTTCGCTGTCCCCGGAGTTCCTGCCGGTTTCCCCGCTCTCTGTGCCGCTCCCATAAGAATCATCGCCGCTTTGGGACTGCTGTGAGTAGCTGGAAGAATCGCTGCTTTTACCGGTTTTGGGCGCCTGACTCTGCTGTAACATGTAAAAACCGATCAAAGCCAGACCGACAATAACAGCAGCTAAAACGAAATAGTATGTTTTCACCGCCGTGGGTTTCCCTGTAGGTCGTGACCCTGTGGTTGGCGGATGATCGTTTTTTTCAGCCTGTTTTTGTTTTTCGTACCGGCTGAGGGGATCGAGGCCATCTTTTATAACCTGGCGGCAGTGTGGACACTTATAATTAGTGTCCGGAGCAATTTTATGACAATATGGACACTCCATAATAACCTCCGCTAATATTATCCCTTATTTTTTTCAAAAATGCAAGATTCAAATTTGGGGAAAAGCGATAGAAAAACCGGTTTATGAAAAAAAAATCAACAAACATATTGAATTCTTGAAAGATTTCTTTTAAAATAGAGTCGTACACTCCAAAACGCTAAATTATCGTTACACCGGAACAGGATTTTCACCCAACAGTAGAGGTAGGAGTGCCATGTAGAGTCTTAAGCGGCTCTCTTATGCGGTCCGGCATTTATGCCGAAAGAGGAGGAAAAAGAAATGAAGAGCGAAGTAATCGAAACAAAAGGAGCCAAACTGTGGTTGGAAGACGGTATTTTTCATTCCGAGACCCACCCCAACGCCGAAATGGATCTCGGATTAGCCAGGGAACATCTCAAAATCCATGCCAAACTTACCGGGGGCAAAAAAACCCCGGTGCTGACCGATATCAGGACTATTAAGTCCATAGACCGGGACGCCAGGAGGCATTTATCCGGCGAGGAGGCGGAAAAGATTCACACAGTCCTGGCTCTCCTGGTGACTTCGCCGGTAAGCAAGGTGATCGGGAATTTTTTCATGGCCATCAACAAGCCCCGGTTCCCTTCCAGGATGTTTAATTCGGAAGAAAAAGCGACCGCGTGGTTAAAATCGTTCCTGGAGCAGGAGGAGAACTAATGGTTTGTATTAAGGAGGAGAGAGAATGAAGAACGAAGTGACAGAGACAAGCACTACTAAGATTTGGTTGAGTAGAGACAATATCTGTCATGTGGAGCTATTGCCTGATGTTGAAATAACGCTCGATGACATGAAAAAAAATGTTGCTGCCACGTATAACGTCGTTGGCGGCAAAAAAGCTCTTATCTTTATCGATATAAGAAAAGTTAAATATATGACCCGGGAGGCGAGATTATATCCTTCAGGCCGGGAAATGGAAAAAGTCACTGCTGCCGCTGCCCTTTTAACCGGTTCGCCGGTAAGCAAGGTGGTCGGGAATTTTTTCTTAGGATTAAATAAACCCCCGACCCATCCTATTAAGTTGTTCACTTCGGAGGAAAAAGCGGTAGAATGGTTAAAAACATTCCTGGAGCAGGAGGAAAACTAATGGTTTGTATTAAGGATGTGAGAGAATGAAGAGCGAAGTAATCGAAACAAAAACTGCTAAGGTTTGGTTGAACGAAGAAAATATCTGCTGTGTGGAGCATTCGCCTAACGCTGAAATAGCGCTTGCCGAAATGAAAGAAAACGCTGCAGCCGTGTATAATGTTATTGGCGGTAAAATATCTCCCGTCCTTGTGGATATAAGAGAAGTGAAATATATAACCCGGGAAGCGAGATCATATGTTTCCAGTGAGAAAGCCCTAAAAGCTGCTTTAGCTCAAGCTTTTTTAATCGGTTCGCCGGTAAGCAGGGTGATCGGGAATTTTTTCTTAGGAATTAATAAGACGCCCTTTCCCACGAAGTTGTTCACTTCGAAGGAAAAAGCATTATCCTGGCTGCGGGGATTTATCGACAAAAAGGAGTCTTAAAGTACATAAGTAGGTGTAAAAATGAAGAAAAAAGTAATCGAATTTGATTTCGCAAAACTTTGGATAGGGGAAGACGGTATCATCCGGGTATCGATCACCCCCCACACAAGGATCAATATCGAACAAATCCGGGAGCTTACCAGGTCTTATAAACAGTTAAGCGGCCATGATCAGAATCGGGTGCTATTCGATATCGCAGGCATCAAAACATCGGACAAAAAAACGCGGGATTACGGCGCATCGGAAGAAGCAGCGAAGCTGCTGAAAGCCGCAGCCATAATCGCTGTCTCCCCTTTGGCGAAAGTGACCGGAAATCTTTTTATAAAATTAGGCAAACCGGCCTATCATGCCAAACTTTTTACCGATGAAGAGAAAGCCTTAGCCTGGTTGAAAGGTTTCGCGGAAAAGGACGATTCTTAGATATATAAAAGGAGTAAACTTGAAGAAAAGAATTTCAAAAAAAGAGACAAATAAAAAACGGGGAGGATTTCAAAAATGACAAAAAAAACAACACCTGTCAATAATCGCATCGGCAGGATTCTCGAATTTATTACGAGATTGGCCGCCGGCGATCTCAGCAAAACGGAGATGCCCTCGGGGAAAGACGATGATTTGGACGGCATCATTATCGGGCTGAACATGCTGGCCGAGGAACTCACCTACCGGCTCATTTCCATGACCGAAGCGGAAAAAAGGCTCGATGAGATCATGGCAGTCATCATGGCCATCGCCACCTTAGATTACAGCAAAAGGGTGCCTGTCAGCGATAAAGGCGATACCTTCGACGCCATCGCTTCGGGCATGAACGCTTTGGGCGAAGAGCTGCACTCCTCCACTGTATCCGTAGATTTCTTAGACAAGATCATCCAATCCATGTCCGAAACCCTGACTGTGCTAACCCCGCAGGCCAAAATCAAAAAAGTGAATCTCGCTGCGTCACACATGCTGGGCTACAAGGAAGCCGAACTGTTAGGCCTGCATATAAGCGAAATTTTCGACCCGCCGGCCTTCACAGAATTAGGCTTCGATAAATTGTTGAAAACCGGTGTCATTAACGGTGTGGAATCCATATGCGCAGCCAAAGATGGCCGCAAAATACCGGTCTCTTTTTCCGGTTCGGTAATGCAGGGAGAAGGCGGCCAGGTAGAGGGAATCGTCTGTGTAATCCACGATATCACCGAGCGCAAACAGTTGGAAGAGGAAAGACAAATGCGCCAGGAGCGGTTGGCCGTGATCGGCCAATTGGCCGGCGGTGTGGGGCACGAACTGCGCAACCCTTTAGGCGCCATAAAGAATTCCGTTTACTTCTTAAACATGGTTTTGGAGAATCCCGATCCCGAAATAAAGGAGACGCTAACTATCTTAGAAAAGGAAGTCGATGGTTCCGAGCGCATCATCAGCAGTTTATTGGATTTTGCCCGGGCCAAACCCCCGCTCAAGCGCAAAATCGAGCTCGGTCGCATCATCCGGGAAACGCTCAACCGTGTCAAAAAAGCGGAAAACATCGAAGTAGAGAATCGCTTAGACGAAGCTCTGCCTTTGGTCATGGCTGATCCGGACCAACTGGCCAGGGTTTTCGACAATATCATACAAAACGCCTTCCAGGCCATGGCCGAAGGAGGACGTCTACAAATCGAGTACCGGGTTACTGCCCCGGGTTGGGTGGCTCTCTCTTTTGCGGACACAGGAGTGGGCATACCCGAGGAACACCTGAAGAGAATCTTCGAACCCCTCTTCACCGGCAAAGCCAAAGGCATCGGCCTGGGTATGGCCATCACGAAAACCTTTGTAGAGGGGCACGGAGGTAGTATCGAAGTAAAAAGTGAGACCGGTGTAGGCACGACCTTTACGGTAAAACTGCCCACCGGTTTACAGGAGGGATAAAATGTCGGATAGTGCAAATATCTTGATAGTGGACGATAATGTCAGCCAGTGTAAAACCATGGCTTTTATCATGCAGCGCAAAGGTTACACCGTCTCCATTGCCGAGAACGGGCCTCAAGCCATAGAAATGGTAGAGAAGCAGCCTTTCGATATCATTTTCATGGATATCAAAATGCCCCTGATGAACGGGGTAGAAGCTTACAAAAGAATCAAAAAGATCCGCCCGGACACCAAAGTAATGATGATGACAGCCTACGCAGTGGAAGACTTAGTGCAGCAGGCCTTAGAAGAGGGCGCCTTCGGTATCATCTATAAACCCATAGACATCGAAAAGATCCTGGAATTGGTGGAAACCGCCCGGCAGAACAATGAAGGGGCGCTGATACTGGTTGTTGACGACGACCCCAGTACCTGCACCACCCTGAAAAACATTTTGATCAAGAAGGGTTTCCGGGTAGGTATCGCCCACACCGGTGAAGAAGCCATAGAGACAGCAGGACAGGAAACCTACGACATCATTTTCATCGACATGAAGCTGCCCACTTTAAACGGCCTGGAGACCTATTTGGCCATCAAAAAAGTCAATCCCCGGGCAGTGGCCGTGATGATGACTGGCTACAGGCAGGAGATGGCCGAGTTAGTGGAAACGGCCCTGTATAACAATGCCTACGCCTGTCTCTACAAACCCTTGAACATGAAGGAAATGCTAAATCTCACCAATGAGATATTGGAAAGAAAAAAGGAAAAGAAAGATGGCTGAGAAAGAGAGTATCCTGATTGTTGACGACTCCGAAAGCACACGCAGAAGTCTATCGTTAATATTTAAAAAGAAAGGTTATGAAACCATCGCGGTGGAAACAGGGCGGGAAGCCATCAGCAAAGTTCACGAACGGTTTTTTAATGTGGCGCTGTTGGACATCAAACTGCCCGACATGGAGGGAATCGAACTGATACCGCTGTTAAAACAAATGTTTCCCGACATAGTGATTATCATGGTAACCGGTCACGCTTCTTTAGAGACCGCGGTACAGGCCATGAATGAAGGAGCTTCTTCTTACATCACCAAACCCTTAGATATAGATGAAGTACTATCCACTATCGAGGAGAGCTTAGAGAAGCAGCATTTGGTAATAGAAAACAAACGGCTGCTGCACGAACTGCAGCGCGAGTTGGCCGAGCGCCGCCGGATAGAAGAAGAACTGCGGCGGCACCGCGACCATTTAGAAGAGATGGTCAGGGAACGCACCGCCAAATTGGCGGAAGCCAATTTCGACCTGCAGCGGGAAATCGTCGAACGCAAACGGGCGGAAGAGCATACCAAAGCATCGCTGCGCGAAAAAGAGCTCCTGCTCAAAGAGATTCACCACCGCGTTAACGACAATATGCAAATCATATCCAGCATGCTCAGCATCCAGGAACTGCAAATAAAAGACGAAAAAGCAAAAAAAGCTTTCCGGGAAAGCTGGAACCGCATCCGCTCCATGGCCCTGATCCATGAGAAATTATACAATTCCAGGGATTTTTCCAGTATTGATTTTTCCGAATATGTAGACAGTCTTTTGCCCGATTTATTTACCACTTATGCCGTCAGTCCCGATGATATTAATCTCAAGAAGAATGTTAGCAATGTATTCTTAGAAATCAATACCGCCATCCCCTGCGGGCTGATTATCAATGAGCTGGTCTCGAACTCCTTGAAATTTGCTTTTCCGCCGGGGAAAAAAGGGGAAATTGTCATCGACTTTATTTCTAAGAACAACACCTATGTATTAACTATAGGTGACAATGGCAAAGGTTTCCCCGACTATTTAGATTTCCGCAAATCCGAGGCTTTAGGAATGCAGTTGGTCAGGCTGCTGTGCAAAAAGATAAACGGCAGCATCTCTTTAGACAGGAGCAAAGGGACGGTTTTTAAGATCGTTTTTAAAAGTGATATGGATAGAGGTTAGTTTTGGAATTCAACAATACATTAGCAGCGTTATGTCTTAACATTCGACATTCGAGACCGACTTATTTTTCGCCGCATCTTGACTTTAGCCGTTAAATATGTTAAAAAAGAGTCTGTAATTTGATGAATTAACTTAAAAATCAGAGGATAACAAGTTTAAATTTGTGAGGAATGTCGCATGCTCGTTGATATAAACAAGATAAGCGGAAAAGGGCTTTTGCTCGATGACAGCGTAGAGTTAGATGAAAATATGCTGATCGAAGACGGCAGTTTTTTCCTTGGCGATATCGCTTATAACATCTTTCTTAAACGTGAAGGCAGCCAGGTCAAAGCCAAAGGACGGATCATAACTTCCGTCTCCCTGCTCTGCGTGTACTGCTTAGAACAATTCGAGATGAAAATAAATTCTAAGTTCGATATTATTTTATTTCCCGGTGATTTGGTGGACCTGAACAAAGCCCTTAATCCTGATGAAATGGAATATATATTTTATGAAGGCGACAAGATAGATTTATCTAAGATACTGATGGAACAGGTAAATCTTTTTATTCCCTTTAACCCGATGTGCAGCCCGGACTGTAAAGGGATTTGTCCCAATTGCGGGATAAATTTAAACTATCATCAGTGTAAATGTGAAAATTCATTAAATAGCATGAATTTTCTATTCAACAATATAACGAGGTGAAAAATGGCACTGCCAAAGAGAAGACATTCGCATCAGAGGTCACATAAAAGAAGGTCGCATCAAGCTCTAAAAGTTGAGGGACAATCACGTTGTCCCCAGTGTAACGAGGCTAAACTTCCCCACAGAGCGTGTACGAATTGCGGTTATTACGACGGCCGCCAGGTTGTAAAGGGCGAAGAAGAATAATTATATGGATAATATGAAGATTGCAATCGATGCCATGGGCGGCGATACCGGCCCGGGAGTGATTATCGAGGGAGCAATCGACTATCTAAGAGATTATCATAAAGATATCGGCCTGACTTTAGTAGGAAAAGAGAAAGAAATAAAAAAAGAATTAAGGAAAAACAATTCTTTAGGTGCGGAAAAAATCGAAATCGTTAATGCACTGGAAGCTGTTTCCATGCGGGAACAATTCTTTTCCTACTGGCGCAAAAGAGAGAGGACGTCGATAAAAAAAGCCTTAGACCTGGTTAAACAAAAAAAAGCCCAGGCCATGGTTTCTGCCGGTAATACCGGCGCTGTCATGGCCATTGCCAAAACGGTGTTGGGCATGTTGAAGAGTATCGACAGGCCGGCCTTAGCGGTTATGATACCCACGCTTAAAAGCAATGCCCTGCTGGTGGACGTGGGGGCAAACGTAGATTCGACACCGAAGAACCTGGTTCAATTCGCTTTAATGGGGAAAGTATATTTAGAGGCTATGCACGGCATAAAGAGGCCCCGTATCGGCTTGATGAGCGTGGGTGAAGAAGATGTAAAAGGTAACGAATTAACTAAAGTGACCCACAACTTGTTAAAATCCTTAGATATAAATTTTGTCGGCAATGTGGAAGGCAAGGATGTCTATGCCGGTGAAACCGATTTGATCGTTACCGACGGATTTACCGGCAATATAATGATAAAGGTTTCCGAAGGCGTTATCTCCGCCATGCACTCTATGTTGAAGCGGGAAACCATGTCCGACCTGCTGGCCAGGGTCGGTTTTTTCTTCTTGAAAAGTTCTTTACGAAGGCTCAAGAAGAAACTCGACTATACCGAATATGGCGGTGCATTACTATTAGGTGTAAACGGCATCGTTATCATCGGCCACGGCAGGTCCAGTAAGAACGCCGTCAAGAACGCCATCAACCTCAGTAAAGAATTTATTAGAGGCAATATTTTGACTAAAATATCCAGGGAAATAGATAGTATGCAGGGTACTTTTAAGGAGTTAAAATATGTATGAGGATCATAAAAACGCAATCGTAACCGGCGCAGCCCGGGGCATCGGGAAAGCCATAGCAAAAAAACTGGCATCATCAGGGTTGAACGTAGTAGTCACCGATGTGCTCTACGACGAGCTCCAGGTAGTTGCCGCCGAACTGGAAGAAACCGGGGTCAAGGCCCTGGCCCTGAAAGCGGACATATCGAAAAAAGAAGACGTTGACAACCTTATCAAAACAACTTTGGAACAGTTCGGTACCGTGGATTTCCTGGTCAACAATGCCGGTATCACCCGGGACAACCTGACCGTCAGGATGTCCGAAGAACAATGGGACATGGTGCTGAACATTAATTTAAAAGGCACATTCCTTTGTTCCCAGGCGGTAGCGAAAGAGATGATGAAAAAGAGGTTCGGCCGCATCGTGAACATGGCCTCGGTAAGCGGTATATTGGGTACAGCCGGGCAGGTCAATTATGCATCCTCTAAAGCAGGGGTTATCGCCTTAACCAAGACTTTTGCCAGGGAGTTGGGTAAACGTAATATTACAGTCAATGCCATCGCCCCCGGATTCATCATGACAGAAATGACCGAACAGCTTCCTGAAAAGGTGAGAGCCGCTTATATCGAGAATATCCCACTGAATAGACCCGGCTCGCCGGAAGATATCGCGGCAGTAGTGAGCTTTCTCATTTCGCCATCGGCTTCATATATAACCGGGACGGTAATTAATGTTTCCGGTGGACTTTTAATATAAACCAGAAGGAGAAAAAAACATGAACAAAGAAGAAATTTTGACAAAAGTGAAAAGTGTAGTTGCTGAGAAATTGAATGTTGGAGAAGACCAGGTAACTACAGATGCTAAATTTGTAGAAGATTTAGGTGCTGATTCTTTGGACCAGGTTGAATTGATAATGGCTCTGGAAGACGAATTTACTCTCAAAATCCCGGAAGAAGAAGCAGAGAAATTAGAAACCGTGGGTGCTGCAATCGATTACATCGTAGAAAAAGCGTAAACGATTTACTATCGACAATTAAATTTTATGGACTTAAACAGGAGAACCATAAACCTCAGGAGAGTTGTCGTTACCGGCATGGGAGCTTTGACCCCCGTGGGTAAGAGTGTGCCGGAAAGCTGGCAGAATATTAAGAAGGGCAAAAACGGTATCGCTAAAATAACCCGTTTTGATGTTTCCGAATACCCCGTGCGTATCGCCGGTGAAGTCAAAGGCTACAATCCCCTCGACTATTTCGACAGGAAAGAGGCCAGGACCCAGGACCCTTTTATCCAGTATGCTCTGATTGCCACCCGGGAAGCTTTTAAAAGCTCCTCCGGGCTGGCGGAGTACGCCGGTTTAGACAAAGAAAAGGCCGGGGTTTACATCGCCTCCGGCATCGGCGGTATAAATACCATCGAAGCCAACAAAGAGAACTTGATGAAGCGCGGCCCGACGCGGGTTTCACCTTTCTTTTTAACCGCGGCGCTGGCCAATCTTGCCACCGGGCGGGTGTCGATAAAGCACGGGTTCAAAGGACCGAACCTGGCCAATGTAACAGCCTGTGCCGCCAGCACTCATTCTATCGGGGAATCTTTTAAAATCATCCAGTTAGGTGATGCCGACGTAATGATTGCCGGTGGAGCCGAATACCCGATAACACCTTTAGGGATTGCCGGTTTTTCGGTAATAAAAGCATTATCTATGCGAAACGAAGAACCTGAAAAAGCCAGCCGCCCTTTCGATAAAGAGCGGGATGGTTTTGTGGCTGCCGAAGGAGCCGGTATCGTTATTCTTGAAGATTTGGAACATGCGCTCAAACGGGGAGCCGAAATCTACGCTGAAGTGGCGGGATATGGTTACACTGGTGATGCCTATCATATGACCGCGCCTGACCCTGAAGCCGGAGGCGCTTGCCGTACTATGCGGATGGCCCTTCGCGATGCCGGGCTCGAACCGGGAGACATCGATTATATCAATGCCCACGGCACATCGACTCCCTTAAATGATAAGTTAGAGACCCTCGCTATAAAAAAGGTCTTCGCGGAACATGCTCACAAAGTGAGTATCAGTTCGACAAAATCCATGACCGGCCATGTACTTGGCGCCACGGGAGCGTTGGAGGCTATTTTCTCGATCTGCACCATCAGGGATTCTTTTATCCCGCCCACCATCAACTATGAGAATAAGGACGAGGAATGTGATCTCAGCTATACTCCCAACAAAGGAGTGGCTAAAGACGTGAGGTACGCCCTATCGAACTCTTTCGGTTTTGGCGGCACCAACGGTACGCTTATATTCAAAAAGTTTGAAAAATAATTAGTACCTACTATATCCCCCCGGCGCTGCTGCCGGGGGGTCTGCTTTCCAACCTGCTCGAGCTGAAGAGGTTCATCGGTGTAATATTTTATACCGGGGAGAAAACCGGCTGCCTGTGCCGGTCCCACTGCGTGGGGCAGCCTTCAGCTTTCAGCAAACGGGCATTCGCGAAACCTAATGCTCCTGCCTTTGGGGCGGCTTCCGGCAAGTATCGAGATGGGGATTTTGCCGGCCTGTATATTTTTTTAATCTGTACCCCCCAATTCCCCCGAAAATTTGAAAATTTCTCCAAAGACCTTAACTTTGAACGATTTGTTGTATATTTTGAACGATTTGTTATAGATTTTTGATTTTTTCCATACTATAATATAGTTGATCGTTGACAACAGCGGACGGTGTTCGCATCTGTAACCGGCACGGAAACTTCAAGAATGAAATGGTCTCCGTACTTAAAAAAAAGTTTTGCTGAAATGCTTATTGAAATGTCAAACGGTCGAACACCCTGGACCTGTATGGTTCGTATTGTTTGTTGGGTGTATAGCCTATTTTACGAGGTAAATGTGCCTCTCGCTTATAACAAAGGAGGTTAGAATGAGGTTTTATAACATGGAAAAAAGAAAAGATCGCAGAATGAGGACCAGGTTAATGGCCAAGATTAACAACCGGCCCAGTATACTTGTCGATATTTCGAGGACAGGCTTCAAGCTCTCTGCCGCATCGATCCCCGAATCCCGGGAAGTCGAGATTACCCTGCAGGCGGATAATCAAACCTTTAGCATTAAAGGTAATACCCGTTGGATTAACCGGAAGATAGCTGCTCCCAGGATGTATGATATCGGGATTTCTCTTAAAGAAGCCACCCCGGAGTATTATCAATTTATTAATAGGCTTTTCCCGAATTAGGGCGCTGCGCCGGGTTTTTTTTGTTCCCGGTTTTTTGCACTTTAGTTATTTACCGGCTGCTTACTGTTTACCTTAACCTTGTTAAGAAAAAAAGTTAGACCTAAATTTTTGTTAATTTAGGGTGTGGTGCACCCAGCCTATAAGCCGTTGCGCGGCAGGACCCTGCCGGGGGC
>JAGLSW010000890.1 GCA_023135565.1 Candidatus Aminicenantota bacterium
AAAGATGGTTCCCTCGTGCCCATCGAAGTGAGAGCCACATTCGTAATCGACGAAAACGGGAAACCCTTTGGACTATTAGGGGTAACACGCGATATTTCAAAGCGAAAACATGCGCAAGATGAACTAAAAAAAGCCAACGAAGAATTAGAGCAGCGGGTGGAAGAACGCACAAAAGAATTAAAACTGGCAAAACTTGTCGCTGAAGAGGCAAATAAAGCGCGCGGAAAATTCCTGGCCAATATGAGCCATGAAATCCGCACCCCCATGAGCGGCGTAATCGGCATCACCAGTCTCCTGCAGGAGACCGATTTGACCGCCGAACAGCGCGATTACGCGGAAACCATAAAAGACAGCGGCGATGTGCTGCTCACTCTTATCAACGATATCCTCGATTTTTCCAAAATCGAAGCAGGGAAGCTCGATTTAGAGATTATAGATTTCGATCTTCGTCACACCTTAGAAACCATCAGCGACGTGCTGGCTGTACGGGCCTTTGAAAAAGGGATAGAATTGGTTCCTCTAATCAGCCCCGGGATCCCCACGAAGGTGAAAGGAGACCCGGGACGGCTGCGCCAGGTACTAACCAACCTGGTAGGCAATGCCGTAAAATTCACCCACAAAGGGGAAGTGGCGCTGCACGTAACGGTTGAGCATGAGGAAAATAACCATGTTACCATAAGATTTGCCGTAGTGGATACCGGCATCGGGATACCTGCCGCTGAATTGGATAAAATTTTTGAAGCCTTTACCCAGGCCGAAAGGCAGGCAGCCGGGAAATACAGCGGCACCGGGCTCGGTCTGGCAATCTCGAAGCAGTTAACCGAAATGATGGGCGGCCGGATCGGTGTAGAAAGCGAGCCGGGCAAAGGCTCCACTTTCCGGTTTACCGCCCGCTTCGAGAAAGTGAAGAGCATAGACCCCGGAGCCGCTAAAAAAACATCCGCGCAAGAAGTGTGCAGCAAACGCATCCTGGTGCTTGGTGATAATAAAACCAGCCGCGAAGCAATCACCAACACGCTGATTTCCTGGGGCTGCCGGGCCGATACGGTCGAACAGCCGAAAAGTGCGCCGGCTGTGCTCAAAAACGCAAAAGCAGCAGGTGATCCCTTCGAAATAGTTATTCTCGATAAGACCATCGGGCAGAACAGCAGCGTCACTCTCGGTAAACAGATCAAAAATGACCCGGAACTGCAAAACATATCTCTTATCATGTTGGCCTCTGTAGGTGAACGGGGCGAAGTGGCGCATTACAGGGAAGCTGGATTTTCCGCTTACCTGACCAAACCGGTCAAGCAGCAGCAATTATATGACACACTGCTGCTGGTACTGGACCGGGAAAATAAGGAAAAAACCGGGAAAAAGGAATTGGTTACCCGCTATACTGTAGAAGAAGCCCAAAATTCCGACATTCGTATCCTGCTGGCCGAAGATGATCTTTTATGCCGCAAGGTAGCCGTCAAAATGCTGGAAACCATAGGTTACCGGGCCGACGTGGTCCACAATGGGCGTGAAGCGGTAAAAGCGCTGGAATCGACACCTTATGACCTGGTATTCATGGACTGCCAGATGCCTGAAATGGACGGTTATACGGCAACAGGGAAAATCCGGGAAGAACAGTCCGCTGTTCTCGACCATAAGATTCCTATTATTGCTATGACGGCAGGGGCAATAAAGGGAGATAAAGAAAAATGTCTCGCCTCCGGCATGGATGATTATCTTTCAAAACCGATCAATATGGTAGAGTTGTCCGGCATGCTTAAACGCTGGCTGCCTAACCGGGAGAAAAACCCGGATAAAAGGAGAAGAAAATGAGTAAAAAGAAAATTATCGTTTTAATCGAGGATAACGAAGATGATGAGAAATTGACTTTACGGGCCATGAAAAAGAATAATATTCTTAACGAGGTAGTGGTACTGCGGGATGGGGAAGAAGCGATTAATTACATATTCGGCAAAGGCCGGTATGTAGGCAAGGATACCATGGAAGCGCCGCAGGTCATATTGCTCGATCTGAATCTACCGAAAATAAACGGCCTGGAGATTTTGAAAAGGATCAGGGAAAACGAAAAAACCCGTCTGTACCCGGTGGTGATATTAACCTCCTCCAATTCTGAAAAAGACATGGTAGAGAGTTATAAGCTTGGGGCTAACAGTTATATTCGTAAGCCCGTGGATTTCGACCAGTTTATGGAATCCGTCAAGCAGTTGGGTCTTTACTGGTTGGTTTTGAACAAAATCCCCGAGGAAGTCGAATAGATTAGAGTTTTCGTGTGGCTGCGCGGTGCAGAAACTCTAATCTATTATGAACTGCTGCTTGTTATCAAAAACTGGATAGTTACGATTTTTTTATTGACAAATCTATAATTTTGTTCTATATTTTGCCTGGAGGTTGAAATGACCTTTGTTGAAGTATTAAAAGACAAAGCCCCTGAAGTCACGCTTCATACCAGGGACAACATCATCGAAAGAGAAATAGCGGAAATAGTGGCATTACATCTCTATTCTCAAGGACATATCAGCAGCGGAACCGCAGGCAACATCATCGGCATTTCCAGGATCGAATTCTTACAAATTGCGGGAAAAGAAAAAATACCTATGTACGAGTATTCTGAGGAAGAACTGGCTAATGAACTCCAGGTACTATAACGTCATCTCGAATTCAACTCCATTTTTTCACAAATCGACCTTTTCTTCAACAAAAATCAAAAATTTGTTGAAGAATTTTCCATTTTGAGTTATATTTATAGTATGAAAAAGAAAACCGTTAGTTTTGCATTTCAAAGCAGGAGGCTCGCTTGAAAGCTCGATACATAAATCCTTATACCGATTTCGGCTTCAAAAAACTCTTCGGCGAAGAAGCTAACAAAGATTTGCTGATCGATTTCTTAAACCAACTGCTGCCGCAAGAACATAAAATCGTCGCACTCACATTCAAAAACCCGGAACAATTAAGCGATATAAAAAGCGATAGACGCGCTATCTTCGATATCCACTGCGAAAACGAAAAAGGTGAAAAATTTATCGTTGAAATGCAAAAAGCTAAAATAAAATTTTTCAAAGATAGGTCTCTCTTTTATACCACTTTTCCCATAAAAGAACAGGCAGAGAAAGGAGATTGGGATTTTAAATTAAAACCGGTTTACTGTGTGGCCATATTGGATTTTACCTTCGATGACGATAGAGAACAAAAAACCTATGTCAGCAATGTGCAGTTGAAAGATCAATATTGCCAGATTTTCTATAATAAACTCACCTATATTTTTATCGAAATGCCCCGGTTTAATAAGCAGGAAAATGAACTGCGGGATCACTTCGATAAATGGCTATATTTTTTGAAGCACTTAGAAGATTTTGAAACCATCCCGGAAATATTAAAAGAAGAAGTCTTTATAAAAGGTTTCCAGGCTGCCGAAATTGCCAATTTCGATAAAAAACAACTGGACGCATACGAAGATAGCCTTAAAGTATACCGCGATTTTAAAGGGGTAGTAGATACCTCTTTCGAAGAGGGGGTAATCGAGGGCGAAAGATTAGGACTGCAAAAAGGGCTGCAAGAAGGAGAGAAACAGAAAGCTGAAGAGATGGCAAAAAAATCCCTGCAAGAAGGCCTGCCGGTTGAATTAATTTCTAAACTAACCGGCCTCTCAAAAACAGGAATCGAAAAATTGTAAACCAAAGGACTTTGAGAAAATCCTGAAGGCTTGATTTTTGATTTTCTAAGCAGTACAATACTCTATACTAATCATGAGTGAAAATCTTGTTTTTTTGCAAAGATTTTTGCCGGTGAAGAAATCGTTTCGCCCACATTCATAGGCTGCGGGCGCCACCCGCCCTATGGTAAATTAAACGGAGGGAAAATGAAAATCGGCATCCCTTATGTCCAGGTTCAGCCCTATCCCCTCCATGTAAAGAATACGCATAGGACTATAAAGTTAAATATAAACTTAATGAGCGCTGCTTTTTAAAGGAGGTAACATACCATGAAAAAAACAATCGCACTAAGCTTATCCTTGTTTTTACTTTTAACTATTTGTTATGCCGGGAAAAAGGTGATCTCAACACCCCACGCCCCGGCTGCTATCGGCCCCTACAGCCAGGCCATCCAGGTAGGCAGTAAGCTGTATCTTTCCGGCCAGTTGGGATTAGACCCCAAAACCGGCAAATTCGTCCCCGGCGGTTTTGCAGCCCAGGCGCGCCAGGCTCTGAAAAACCAAAAAGCCGTATTGGAAGCCGCCGGTTTTTCTTTAGAAGATGTGGTGCAGTGCCAGGTTTTTGTCAAAGATTTGAACAACTATCCCAAATTCAATGCTATCTATAAAGAATTCTTTAAAAAAGACTTCCCGGCCCGGGCGGTTTTGGAGGTATCCCGGATACCGGCGGACGGCCTGGTAGAGATCATGATGATAGCAGAGAAATAAAAAAAGGGGGACGGTGCGTGCAAACGTGCAAATTTGCCCACGAAAAATAGGAAGCAGGCTAACAGGACCGGACTGCTGCCTACCTATATTTCCCAACAACCGGGTAGTTAGCGATTTTTTTCCAAAACTGTTATCGGTTTTCGTTTTTTGGCTTGACAACAGGCATAATAAATGGTAAATCATAGTAATGATAACAGTATATGAAAGAAGACTCGGAAAAGAAAGGGGGCGGTGCGTGCAAACGTGCAAATTTACCCGCGGAAAATAGGAACCAGGCAAACAGGATCGAACTGCCGCCGACCCCATATTTTCCAACAACCGGGTAGTTAGCGAATTTTTTCCAAAACTGTTATCGGTTTTCATTTTTTGGCTTGACAACAGGCATAATAAATGGTAAATCATAGTCATGATAACAGTATATGAAAGAAGACTCGAAGAAAGAAGAATTATTAAAGCAGAAACCAAAAGAACTATATTAATCAGCGTGGTTTTGTTGTTTTCGGTCCTATGCATGGGACTTGTAGCTTACTACATCAAACCGGCGGCAAGTTTGAGCCGGAGTACGCTGGATAAAATTTGGGAAGTCCTGAATATAGTAATCGTGATGATGATGATTATCATCCTGGCAGTCAGAAAAACCATTTATTATTCTCCCCGGTTCATTAAAGAAGGCTTTTCCCTTACCCAGATACTACGGAAATGGCGTTCCATCGACTTATTTTTATTAGCCGCGGCAGAGATTATCCCCGTCATAGGGTTAGTTATATCCCTGCTGGGTAAGCCTTTCAGGTGGACTTTCCATTATTTTGTGGCTTCCGCTCTCTTAATGATCATACTAATGCCCATAGGCCTGAAAGTGAGGAGTAAGTTAGGTGAGTTAAAGAAACATACAACTCGCGATTGGAGTCTAAAATGAAAAAAAATATTTTATTAGTGGAATATGCTTCAGCTTCTATCGATGCGATTAAAGAGGCTTTACTCCCGCCGGTATTTAATATCACGGCGGCAGACGAGGGGGAGGCGGCAAAGACTCTATTAAAAGATAGGAAATTCGACCTGGTTATTACCGCGGCCATGCTGCCTAAGTTTCATGGTTTTAGTCTCTCTTTACATGTGGCGAAGAATTACCCCGGCACAAAAGTGGTTATTATCAGCGGTATATATAAAGGAGAGGAAACCCGGCAGAAAGCGATTCACCAGTACAAAGCGGATGATTTTTTCGAAAAACCGATCAACAAAAAAGATTTCAAGAAAAAAATACTCGAAATCCTAAATATCACCGAAAAGGATATCCTGGGCGCCTTCGGCCAGGCCACTATAAAAATCCCCATCGTGGATACGGCGAAACTACCCACCCTGAAGAAAATAGGAGAAGATGGTAAAAAGTTAACCTCCGAAGATTTATTCGGGGATTTGATCAGCAGCGCCGGTAAGGAGAGCGATGAAGCAAAACAGGTGAAAAAAACGAAAGAGAGACCGGTTCCCGAAACCTTTAAAACCGTAGCTATTACCCCGGGTGCCATAGATTTGATGAAACCGGCGGCGAAAAAGAGACCGCCCGTTTTAGATACGCAGAAATTTAATATCGATGTAGCCAGTTTAGTCAAACCCAAAGAAGAACCGAAAAAAGAAAATAAAAAATTCAAAAAAATCGAGGATGAGATTTCCAAAAAACCTGAAGACACCCTGACCGGTTTAGGGATTCCCCCTGAGAAAGTAAATGAGAGCTTTTCTACCCAGAAGATAGAGATAATCCCGGAAGCCGAAGTCAAAGAATTCGAGAAGAAATTAGATAAAGCCAGGGAGGAAAAGCATTTTGCCACTCAGAAGATCGAATTGCCCATAGAGCGGGCCACTGAGGAAAAAGATGTGGGTGATTATGAAATTATCGGTTTAATCGCCCGGGGCGGCATGGCGGAAATCTATAAAGCAAAGAAAAAAGGAGTGAAAGGTTTTGAGAAAATAATCGCCTTAAAGAAGATTCTATCCGGTTATGGAGAAGATGACAAATATATCGAAATGTTCGTGGATGAGGCAAAAATTGCCGCTGAGTTATCTCACCCCAATATCGTGCAGATATATGATTTAGGGAAGAAGGATGATTTTTATTTCATTGCCATGGAGCATGTGTTGGGAAAAGACCTGCGCTTAATTTTAAGAAAATTGGCGGGATTAAAAAGGCCTTTCCCTGAAGAATTGGCTTTACATTTAATTTTGAAAGTATTGTCCGCATTAAATTACGCCCATTCAGCCAAAGACAGCAGCGGCAGAGCTTTAGAAATCGTGCATCGCGACGTGTCGCCGCCCAATATTTTGGTTTCCTTCAGCGGCGATGTAAAACTGACCGATTTCGGGGTATCCAAAGCCACCAACAAGATGCATGAAACCGTATCCGGCGCATTAAAAGGGAAATTATTATACATGTCCCCGGAACAGGCCAAAGGCGACAGCGCAGTGGATTACCGTTCCGATCTATATTCGGTAGGTATCATATTATTCGAATTAATAACCGGCAAAAAATTGTTTATAGACTCTTCCGATTTACTGGTTTTAAAGAAGGTCCAGGAAGGGGAAGTGATTATGCCCCGGGAAATAAAAAAAGACATCAACCCGGAACTTGAGAATATTATTTTAAAATCTCTTAATAAGAATAGGGATAGGCGGTATAATAATGCCGCGGACATGATGAGAGACATCGAATCCTATTTAATAAAAAATTATGAACGTCAGCCCGCTGCCGTCCACCTTTCTCATTTCCTGCACGACACCTTCAAGGAAGAGATCGACAAAGAGGATATTAAACCCGATTTGAAGCCCCTACCCTATAAGGTTAAAAGGATTGGTGAACCGGAAGCGGTGCGGGAAGAGGAAAGAGAAATAGTAGGATTGGATGATCTCCATATCCCTGTAGAGGACGAAGATAGGTTCGAACCTATCATAGAGATCGACTTAGACAAAGAGAAAGACGAAGACGAAGACGAACCGCCGCCGAAACAAGTAAAACCGGCTGCTGCCGAGCGCCCGGTATTCAGCGAATTGGAAGAGTCCGGCAAAAAGAAGAATGTGTTGTTATGGGTAATACTGGCGGCTGCTGCGGCAGTTGTGTTATTTTTAATTATAAGTTTTATTTAACGGTAAAAACAGGATGTTTTTTTTTAAAAGGAAGTTCGGAAAAAAACCGGCTGAGGCCGCAGACTTGAATCGTGTGAAACATGTTTTTTTTTACCGCCATTTATGGCATAGGAGTAAGTCATGGAAAAATTGACCGCTGAGTCGAAGGCATTTTATGAAAATACATTGAAAGAATCTAAGAAACAGGTCGAGATCATCGATGCCAAAATCGAAGAAGAACTGGCCAGGGTAAAAGAGACGATTAATAGTTTCCAGGAACAGAAAAAAGCAGTCAGGCAGATTTATGACGGAGCGGCCCGGATACTTGGCTTGAAGAACGAATTTGAAGAGGAGGAGAAAGCATCTTAATGAATCTAAGTCCGCTGGACCGGGTGTTTTAATAGAGGCAAAATGGATTACGAGGAAGCGCTTTTATATTTAAAGCAGGTACAACAGCAGGGAGCTAAGTTAGCGCTCTACAATATTCAAAAAATAATCGACAACCTACCTTTCGACATAGCCGGGATAAAATTTATCCAGGTAGCGGGAACCAACGGCAAAGGTTCCACTGCTCATTTTTTAACATCCATATTACAGGAAGCGGGAAAAAAAGTAGGGCTTTTTACTTCGCCCCACCTACAGGACATCAGGGAAAGGATTACTATCGATAAAAGTTGGATTCCCCGGCAGGATTTTGCCTCCTCTTTGACCCGGGTAAAAGAGATAGCGGAAAATCTCCTGCGCCGGGCAGCCATAGATAATATGCCCACTTTTTTCGAACATATATTCCTTACCGCCCTCTGTTATTTTTCCCGCCGGCAGGTGGATTTTGCCGTCCTCGAAGTAGGCTTAGGCGGCAGGCTGGACGCCACCTCCACCATCACCCCCGAAGTCTCGGTTATCACCAATATATCCCTTGACCACACCAAAACCTTAGGCCGCCGCATCAGGGATATAGCCGCCGAGAAAGCCGGTATCATCAAACCCGGAGTTCCCGTGGTCTGCGGCTGCAGCGTGCACTCTATATCTAACCGTGTCATCGAGCAGGCCGCCCTTGAAAAAGGAGCGCCTTTTTTTAATGTACTGGACGGTAAAAACAGGCTGCAAACCGTTAAACAGAACGGTTGTTACCACTGCACCTATGCCGCCCGGGACAAGGAATATAAATTCAAGGTCTATTTAAACGGGGCGCACCAGGCCAAAAATGCAGCCGCGGCTGTCAAAGCCATCTACGTATTATCCGGGACAACGTCTCTACCTATACCGGAAGAATGTATTTATGACGGGATCGCCAAAAATTTTGTTCCCGGCCGCATAGAGATATTAGACACTACCCCGCCCACCATCCTCGACGGCGGGCATAATATCGAAAGCATAAAAGCCTTAAGGAATTTTCTACAGCAAGAAAAAAAAAGTGACCTGACTTTGGTCTTCGGCGTCTTACGGGACAAAAAATACCGCCCTATGGTCTCCCTGCTGCTTCCTTTCGTTAAGAACGTTATCCTGACGGAGCCTGTATCTAACCGGGCCCTGCCGGCAGCGGAGTTAGGCGAAGTTTTCTCTCAAAAACAAGCTCGAGCAGGTTTAAATTTAAATATAAAAGTAAAGAAGAATCCCCGTGAAGCCATCGAAGAAGCATTTCGTTTCGAAGAGGACATCCTGGTAACAGGATCGCTTTACCTGGCCGGGGTGATGAGAAATATTATAAGCGGAGGAAAAAATGGATGAAAAAAAGTTTAGAGCAGTTGAAGCCAGACACAAAATCCTTAGCGGGCAGCACAAGCGAGGTGAAATCGATTCCGACACATTGAAGAAAGAGTTGAAAAAGATAATGCTCCAGGGTGAAGACGGAAAGTACTGGATGATAGGTGGAAAAACAGGCAAATGGTATGTATACGACGGCAAAGCCTGGAATGAGAAGTCCCCTTTTAAAGAACCGGCAGCCGCCCCTCCCCCACCCCCAGCCCCAGCCGCGTCATCCGCCCAGGAGCAGCGAGCCGGCAGTATCGAACCGGCAGTCCCCGCCTCCCGGGACACCGGCAGCGAGCCGGATTACAGCACCGTAGTGATGGACCAATCGCCTATCAAACAGGAAGGGCGTATCGAACGGGATTTTAGCGCCATCCGGAACGACGCCTCAGGCGGAACAGACGCCGGCGCCGCTTCCGCCGCGGATGATGTTTTTGGAACAGCCGCAGGAGAAGGGAGCGGTGCAGTTATCGTGGATGCCATGCCCGCTGCCGGAGGCGCCGCAGGCAGCACCGGCACGGATGATCTCTTCGGCGCAGGCGCTGGGGAAGCAAGCGGTGCAGTTATCGTGGATGCCATGGCCGCCTTAAAAAAAGAAGAAAGCAGCGCAGCCGCGGTCGAAAATTTCAGCGCCGCCCAGGACAGCAGTTCTTTCGAAATCGAAGGTTTCGGTGATTCCCAGGATAATATCTCCGCCGGGGTGGATGCCTTTGCCGCCGGCCAGGAAGGCGGAGCGGAAGCAGCCGCTGTGATCGAAACAGGCAGGGCGGAAAGCACTACCATCGATCTCGATGGAGTTGAAGGAAGCGGTGAAGCAGCCGGGCTCGGTGGTTTTGAAGTGGTATCCACCCAGGAGGATGAGCTTGCCGCTGCAACCCCTGAAGCCGCAGGAGCAGGCGCTTTCGACCCCTCCCCCGCAGCGGGAGCCGCGGCCGGAACCTTCGCCGCAGCCATGGAAGACAGCAGTACTGTACGGGTAGACGCCATCCCCGCCGCGGCCCCCGGTCCGGTCAGGGATTACGAAGCGCAGCCGAAAGGAGCGCCCGTTACCGGGAAGTTCGACCGGGGAGACCAGTTGGTAATAAGTGCTGTCAATATGGTTTCCCTGATGTTTTTTTTAGGAGGTGTCGGTTTAATCATAGGGGTATTATTTGGTGCCACCTTCGGCATATTTACCGGGGTATTCGACAGCCTGATCGATCGATTTCCCGAGATGCTTAAGAACGCCCAGGGTGGTTTGGCCGGAGGATTAATTTTCGCAGCCATAGGAGGAATCGCCGGTTTTATATTTTTCGGAATAATGGGCGCTGTCATGAGTACTGTTTACAACATTATCGCCTCTGTTTTCGGCGGCATCAGGGTGAAGATTAAATAACAGCCGTTAGTACAGCCTTCAGCGTTCGGCAATCAGCATTCAGCTTTGGGCATTCAGCCCCCAGCTAAAAGTATACTGACGAACCCTGGAGGGTTGAAAGATATTCTCTGAATGGCGCGCAGCGCCTTAATAGAAGTTTTTGTCCAACTTTTTTCAAAAAGCGGGCGGCGCCCGCAACTCATGAGGAGCCTGGAGACAGCATCTCCGACCACCTTGACCAAAAAGTTTGTTTTTTCAGCAAACTTTCACGAAGTATTAGTAAAAAGTTGGCCGCCGGAGGCGAATACGTAATAAATGGAAATTTTATTAGAAATAAATTTTTACAAATTGGTTGTCTCGATATTTATCCCGCTGCTGGTATTTCTCCCCATATTTTTGCCTCTGAACAAAAAGAACAAAAAACGGGCTGTCCAACGGAACGACCTCAAACTCACCTTCGATAAGGAGCGCCGTATCGACAGCTTCCTGCTTTGCAAGTAATTCTTTTTTGACCGCTGCGCTTACAAACTCATTTAAGACCTGGATGCTTGTTACAGCGGATATTTTTTACTTTTTATCAGCTCTACTGCACGTCTCTTCTTTCCTGTCTTACCTTTTTCAAAAGCGTAAATAAAAATATTCGTGTCGAAAAATAGTGACAGGTAATTAATTTTCACAAATTGAAAAAAATCCAAAACACCCGGCGGGGGGACGGCGGCCGCATCCTATGAGGGGCCTGGGAAATTCACTTTCGACCAGCTTGACCCAAATTGTTTACGGGTCCTGTTAAAAAGAAGAATAACGAAGGTCAGGTAAAGGTATTAAACCTTTATGATTTAGAAAGGAATAGGATAATCACTCTCGAAATTTAGAAAAAAACGAATCTTTTATGACACCTTTAAATGTCAGGACAAGATTTATCAAAATCCTTTTTTATAACTATAAGATCACTGTTTTCCTTTTCCTTTTCCTTTTGGTATTCATGGTTTAAATTTAGCGTTGAAGATCATGCCCAACCATCCGAATGGTAGAAAATGGATTTTTTTTTAACTAAATGGTTGACAGATTTTTAAATCTATGTTAACTTTTAAAATGTTTGTGAACTTTAGTACTGCGTTGAATCAAGATTGAATCAAGACGACAATCGGCTGCTGGCTGCCAATTAAAACCGATCAGTAGTGAAATCTGTAATGACATCTAATAAAAGTTAGACTTCACACATGCACACTCAATGGCGGGAGCTTACCCCGGACATGGATGTTCGCCGGTTATGCTCCTCCGCTTCATTTTATCATTTCAAATAAATCCTTGTTGTTTTTACCGGTCCCTAAATGCGCCGCGAAATTGCAGCGCGACGGGGCTTTTTATCCCCACCGGACAAGGTGAAATAATTGGAAAAATTAGATAAGAAAAAAATCGAGGATATTTTTGCGTTAACTCCCATGCAGGAGGGAATGCTTTATCATTACCTCAAAAATCCGCACAGCGACCTTTATTTCGAGCAGTTATGTTTGCAAATATCGGGTAGTATAGACGAGGACTATTTTGAAGAAGCCTGGAATTTTGTGGTGTCGAATAATCCCATGCTGCGTACGGTATTCCGCTGGCAGAAAGTAGAAAAACCGGTACAGGTTGTGTTAAAAGAGCACCGGCCGGAGATAAGATGTTTTGATTATTTATCGGACCCCCGACATCCTGTCCCTGCTGTATTGCCGCGAAGCGGCTTAGAGGGTGCACCCGCCGGATGCTTCGATTTAGAACAGGTGCCGTTCCGGGTAACGCTGTGCCGGATCGAGGCAGAGAAATATGAGATAATAATAAGCAATCATCATATCTTGTATGACGGTTGGAGTAACGGGATTATTTTGCGGGAGTTTTTTGCCACTTATGAGGTTTTGGCAGCCGGGCAAGAACCGCAAAAACCAATCAAGACAAATTTTAAAGAGTATATAAAGTGGATAAAAAAGCTGGATCAAAATGACCGGGAAAATTTCTGGAAAGAGTACTTAGCCGGGTTCAACGCCTCCACCGTACTGTCGGTAAAGCGGCCCGGCAGCAGGGAGATCAGCGCCATCGGGCATTTCAAAACCGGGTTGGCAAAAGAATTCCGGGAGAAGTTGGAGGATTTTGCTAAAGAAAACAAAGTTACCCCAGCCTCTTTGTTTTACAGCGCTTACGGTATCCTGCTGCAGGGTTATAATAACAGTGCCGATGTGATTTTTGGCGTCACCGCAGCGGGCAGGTCGGCCAGGATAAAGGGTATAGAGGATATCGTAGGATTATTTATCAATACCCTGCCGCTGCGTATAGAAAACGAAAGTGGTGAAAAGATAGCCGGCCTGCTTAAAAGAGTTAATGAAGCGCTGCAAAAGCGGCAGGAATATGAAGCCACCCCCTTAGTGGATATAAAAGCGTACAGCCCGTTGGCCGGCATAGAGGAGTTATTCGATTCCATCGTAGTGGTAGAGAACTATCCCCTGGACGCCGCGGCGCTGCAAAGCAGCCGGCTGCGTATAGAATCTTATTCTATGTTCGAGATGACCAATTATGACCTTACCCTGGCGATTACCTTATCCGAAAAGATCGAAATCGCTTTTATTTATAATAGTGAATTATTTGAAAAGGGAGTAATAGAGCGATTATCCCGTCATTTTACCAATATTTTAGAAGGAATTTTACTCGACCCCGGCAGGGAATGCAGTGCCTTAGACATTTTATCGACAGGAGAGAGACGACGGCTGCTGATCGATTTTAACGATACCGCCGCCGATTACCCCAAAGACAAAACCATACATGCATTGTTTGAAGAGCAAGCAGGAATCACCCCGGCAAACACCGCCCTAACCGGAGTCGAGGCAGGAAAAGGAAACCGCGAATCCCAAATCGCAGGCATGGCGTTAACCTATAAAAAATTAGATGAAGAAGCCGGTATTTTAGCCGCGGTATTGGTTGAAAAAGGAGTTCAAACCGGGACTATAGTGGGATTAATGGTGGAACGATCTGTTTTAATGATTGTCGGCATACTCGGCATATTAAAAGCAGGCGGCGCTTATTTGCCCATCGATCCCGCTTACCCGCGGGAGAGGAAACGTTATATCCTGGAAGATAGCAGTACCCCGCTGCTGCTCAGCAGCGGCAGTTTGCGTGAAGCGTCCGCTGAATTGGACGATTGGCAAGGTGAGACGGTTTTTATAGATTCACCGGCTGAAGCTGAGGTTAAGGAGGCGAAAATTCCCTCCCCGGTTTTTAATTCCTCCCATTTAGCCTATGTGATTTACACTTCCGGTTCTACCGGCAAGCCCAAAGGGGTTTTAGTAGAGCATAGGCCGGTAGTCAATATACTTACTGCTTTACAAAAAGAATATCCCCTGTTAGAAGCGGACACTTATTTGCTAAAGACATCGTTTCTTTTCGATGTATCGGTGGCGGAATTATTCGGCTGGTTTTTTTCCGGAGGTAGGTTGGCTATATTGGAGCCGGGAGGAGAGAAAGACCCCCGCAAGATAATCGCAGCTATCGAGCGTTATGCCGTCACTCATATCAATTTTGTTCCTTCTATGTTCAACGTATTTATAGATGGCCTGGACCCCGGCGCTGTGAAATCGCTATCCAG
Organism: Candidatus Aminicenantota bacterium; assembly: GCA_023135565.1. Lineage (GTDB taxonomy): Bacteria > Acidobacteriota > Aminicenantia > UBA2199 > UBA2199 > JAGLQA01. The sequence continues at coordinate 14,245 of JAGLSW010000890.1, forward strand.
CCTGAGATATTTATTTTTAGCAGGAGAGGCGCTGCTCTCCGAACCGGTGCATAAAGCCCGCAGTTTAATTCCCGGGATCAGGTTGGAAAACATATACGGCCCCAGCGAAGGCACGGTTTATTCCAGTAATTACTCGTTGTCCGGTTGGCCCGGGCAGGGCAGCATACCCATCGGCAAACCCATGCGGAATATCAAGCTTTACATCCTAAATAAAAACCACGAATTACAGCCCCTGGGAGTTCCCGGTGAACTGTGCATCGGCGGGGACAACCTGGCCCGCGGTTACCTTAATAACCCGGAACTCAGCGCGGAAATGTTCCTAACAGCCCCAGCATTCAGCCTTCATCCTCAGACCGCTCATCTCTCACCAATCACCTCTCACTCCTCACCAACCACTCTTTACCGTACCGGCGACATAGCCCGTTGGCAGCCTGACGGCAATATAGAATTCCTGGGCCGGATGGATTTCCAGGTCAAGATCAGGGGCTTCCGCATCGAATTAGGAGAGATAGAGAATCTTTTGTTAAAGCATAAAGATATAAAAGAAGCGGTAGTAACCATAAATAGTGAAAAAAGCGACGATAAATATCTCTGTGCCTACGTCGTGGCCAGGGTTGGAGAAGAAAGTCCCCCAGCCCCGGGATTAAGAGAATATTTATCCGGGTTACTCCCCGCTTATATGGTACCCGCCTATTTTGTGCATATGGAGAGTTTGCCCCTATCGCCTACAGGGAAAGTCATCAGGAAAGCGCTGCCCAAACCCGGGATAGGTTCCCTGGAGAAATATACAGCGCCCCGGGACGGGAGAGAAGAAAAATTGGTTGAAATATGGTCACGGGTTTTAAATACAGGTGGCGACTCCATAGGAATCGACGATAATTTTTTTGAGATAGGCGGTCATTCTTTAAGGGCCACCCGGCTCGTAACTAAGATACATAAAAATTTCGATATAAGTGTACAATTAGGCGAATTTTTCAAAGCTCCTACTATAAGGTGGTTATCCGCCTATATCGAAGAAGCCGCGGTAAAAGAGAGATTTCGCTCCATAAAAGCAGTAGAGAAGAGGGAATACTATCCGGCATCGCCGGCCCAGAAGAGGTTCTTTTTTTTCCAGCAGTTGGAACCGGGAAATGTAAGTTACGGAATGTTGGAAATAATGATAGCAGACGGCCGGATCGAGAAGGAGAAATTCGCCGCAGCTTTTAAGAAGCTTATCCAGCGGCATGAAAGTTTGCGAACTTCTTTTAAAGTAGTAGATGCCGAAGTGGTCCAGGAAGTGCGCCGCGCCCGTGATATTAAATTCGAGATCGAATTTCACGATCTAACGTCAATAATGGATATCTCCTTCACCCCCGGAAAGGGAGATGAAACAGCAGCCCCCTCAATTTACGAAAGAGAGCCTGCCGCGGGCATTGCCAAAAGTTTTGTTCGTCCTTTTGATCTCTCGAAAGCGCCGCTTTTGCGATTCGGGATGATAAAAACCCGGGCCGGTGAAACTCCATCTCATATCTTGATGGTGGATACGCACCATATCATCTCCGATGGAGTCTCGACAGGAATATTCATCGCCGATTTTCTTTCTTTTTACAGGGAAGAAGACCCGCCGCCCTTAAGATTCCGCTACCGGGATTATGTGCAGTGGCTGCTCGACAGGAGGCAAGGAGAGGAGGAAAAGGAGTCTATCGACCGGGATATCGAAGAGGAGTTACTGGAGCTGCCTACTGATTATACCAGACCCGCGGTACAGGGTTTCGCGGGAGCAGTAGTCAGGTTTCCGCTGGACAAAGAAGTGAAAGAAGCGTTGAACCGCCTGGCATTAAAAGAGGATTCGACCCTTTTTATGGTATTGTTTGCCATTTTTAATATATTTTTATCGAAGCTCAGCGGCCAGGAAAATATCATTTTAGGCAGTCCTATAGCCGGACGATTGCATGATGATCTTGAAGGGATAGTAGGTTTATTTATCAATACCCTGGCTATCAGGAATTATCCTGCCCCGGGGAAGAGCTTTCCGCAATTTTTAAAAGAGGTAAAGGAGAATTCCCTGCGCGCCTTCGATAGCCAGGAGCACCAGTATGAAGAGTTGATAGAGAAAGTTGCCCAGGCCAGGAGCAGCGGACGTAACCCCCTTTTCGACGTGATGTTTGTGCTGCAGAATATGGAGATGCCGGAGTTGAAGATACCCGGTTTGAGGATAACGCGCAATGTGCAGAAGGAGATCTCATCTAAGTTCGATATGACCTTGTATTGTTTTGAAGAGGGGGAAGAGCCGGAATTTGTTTTAGAGTACTGCACCAAATTGTTCAAACCCGGGACCATAAAGAGGTTTATAAAATATTTCGAGAAAGTGGTGTCTGTTGTTTTAGCGGATCCCGGCGGAAAGCTTGGGGAAATAGAGTTTATCTCTGCTGAGGAAAAACGTGAAATCCTGTATGATTTTAATGACACGGAGGTAGAGTATCCACGGCATAAGACCATATACCGGATGTTCGAGGAGCAGGTAGAAAGAACCCCGGATGATACTGCTATCTGGGGTTCTTTAGCGGCGGAAGAAGAAACCGCAGACCGCGAGACCGGGTTTGAGAGGGCGGGTGCGGCTGCGGCGCAATCCCAATCTTTAAACCGGGAGCAAGCTGGGCGCGGCATCCTGACATACGCAGAATTAAACGAAAGAGCCAACCGCCTGTCCCGGTTATTGAGAGCTAAGGGAGTAAAAGCCAACAGTGTGGTGGGTATCATGTTGGAACGCTCCATCGAACTGGTCGCAGCTATTTACGCGGTGTTAAAAGCCGGGGGCGCTTATTTACCCATCGACCCCGAATACCCGGAAAAAAGAATCCTCACGATGTTGGAACAGGGTAAAGCAGTGACATTGTTAACCCGGAAAGAACCGGTCGAAAAGAAGGAGATAGGGGATATTGCCTGCCCGGTGCTTAATCTCGACGATCTGGCCGCTGAAATAGCAGCTCTTCCCGGTGAGAATTTGCCGCCCCTCAGCGGGCCCGAAGATTTGATTTATATTATTTTTACCTCCGGTTCCACCGGTGTGCCCAAAGGAGCGGGCGTGTACCAACGCAGTTTTGTCAATTTGGTAAACTGGTTTGTGAAAGACTTCGATCTAAAAGCCACCGACCGGAACTTATTGATGACCTCTTTCAGTTTCGATCTAACCCAGAAGAATTTTTATGCATCGTTGATCCTGGGCGGCGTGTTGTGTATTCCCGCTGTGAATTATTTCGACCCCGGCGCGATACTCCGTGATATAGAAGAGCGTGGAGTGACCTGGATCAATTGTACCCCCAGTATGTTTTTCCAATTGATCGAGTTTTGCAAAGGGGATGAGTTGAAAAAACTGTCCGCCTTAAGGTACGTATATTTAGGCGGCGAACCCCTATCCATGAGTATGTTTATGAAGTGGGTGGAATCTGAGTACTGTAACGGGGTAATCGTGAACACCTACGGCCCCACTGAATGTACCGATATCAGCAATGCATACAGGATCACGGAGCCTCGCCGGTTTTTAGAAGAAGCCGTGCCCATCGGCGAGCCGGTTTACAATGTGAAATTATATGTCACCGATAAGAATCTGCAATTGCTTCCCCCGGGCATAGCCGGTGAGTTATTGATCGGCGGTGAAAGCGTGGGCATCGGCTATGTGAACGATAAAGAATTAACGAAGAAGAAGTTTGTGTCTCATTCTTTCGGGGAAGGTGAACCGGCCACTCTTTACCGTACTGGAGATTTAGTGAAGTGGCTTGCCGGAGGCAGGATCGAATTCATCGGCAGGATAGATTTCCAGGTCAAAATTCGCGGCTTCCGCATCGAGATCGGTGAGATAGAGAGCCGGTTGTTAGACCACGAAAAAATAAAAGAAATCATAGTAATAGATAGAGATGACGGTTCAGGCGGGAAGTACCTTTGTGCATACTTCGTGAGTGAGAGTTTAGATGGCGAGTTATCGCCCGCAGCCGCGGAATTAAAGGAATACTTATCCAGCAGCCTGCCTGATTATATGATTCCCTCTTATTTTGTGGAGTTGGCAGAGATGCCGCTTAATCCCAACGGCAAAGTGAACCGCAAAGCGCTGCCCATGCCGGACACCGCATCGACACGGGAATATACGGCGCCGCGCAATAAGCTCGAGGATATGCTGGTAGATATCTGGTCGAAGATATTGGGAACAGATAGAGGAAGAATCGGCATCGACGACAATTTTTTTGAATTGGGCGGCCATTCTTTGAAAGCCACCGAACTGGCAGCCAGGATACATCAACAGTTGGATGTAGACATCCCGCTGCGTGAGATATTCAAGATTGCCACCATCCGGGGATTATCCGTTTACATCGGCCGGGAGGAAAAGAGCAAGTACGAGTCCATAGAACCGGTCGAGCAGAAGGCCTATTATCCGGTATCTTCAGCGCAGAAGCGTTTGTATCTCTTAGGGCAAATGGACCTGGAAAGTACGGGCTACAATATCCCTTCGATTTTTATGTTGGCAGGTAATGTAGATAAAGACCGGCTGCAGGCCACCTTCGTGAAATTAATCGAAAGGCATGAAAGTTTGAGAACCTCTTTTCATTTAATAGCGGGCGAACCCGTACAGGCTATCCACAGCCCCGCAGAGATCGACTTCGAGATAGCGTATTTGGAGGGGGCGGCGCCCGAGGCCCACGATTTCATACGTCCTTTCGATCTTTCGCAAGCGCCGCTGCTGCGTGTCGGTTTAATTAAAGAAGGCGAAGCGAACCATATCCTGCAATTGGATATGCATCACATCATCTCGGACGGTATCTCAGCCGGTTTGTTCGTACAGGATTTTATGTCCCTCTACAACGGGGAAGAACTGCCTCTGCTGAAGATACAGTATAAAGATTTCTCCGAATGGCAGAACAAAAGAAAAGACAGCGAAATATTACAAAAGCAGGAGGCTTATTGGCTGGAAGAATTTGCCGCTGAAATCCCCGTTCTAAATCTACCTACCGATTTTCCCCGGCCTGTGGTACAAAGTTTCGCCGGAAAAAGCCTGACCTTCGAGATGGGCAGGGAAGAAACGGAAAAACTAAAAACCCTGGCCTTAGCGACAGGTTCTACGCTTTATATGGTGTTGTTATCGCTGTATAATATTTTGTTATCGAAGTTGAGCGGCCAGGAAGATATAGTCGTGGGCTCACCGGTATCGGGCCGTACTCATGGCGATTTGGAGCAGGTAATCGGCATCTTCATAAATACCCTGGCCCTGCGGAATTATCCTGCCGGGGAAAAAAGTTACCGGGAATTTTTAGAGGAGTTGGGGAAGCGGACATTGGCTGCTTTCGACAACCAGGAGTACCAGTTCGAAGACCTGGTAGAGAAAGCCGCAGTAGAACGGGATGCCGGTCGTAACCCGCTGTTTGATGTGTTGTTTGTCTTGCAGAATATGGCCGCTGCCGCAGTGGAGATACCGGGTTTGAAACTAACTCCCTATGAGTACGAAAAGACAACATCGAAATTCGATCTGACATTTAACGTAGTAGAGCTTGCCGCCGCAGAGCGCGGGCTGCATTTTACCGTCACCTATTGCAGCGACCTTTTCAAAGCAGGGACTATAAAGAGGTTCATCGGATATTTCAGGGCCATCACCGCCGCGGTGTCGGCGCACCCGGAAAAACAGCTAAAAGAGATAGACATGCTCTCCAGTGAAGAGAGAAAAAGGCTGCTGCTCGAATTTAACGATACGAAAGTTAATTATTCCCAGGACAAAACGGTGCACCGGTTGTTCGAGGAACAGGCAGAACGAAGGCCGGACAATATCGCGCTTATAGGTGAAAGCAGTGAACGCAGGAAGGAATCTTCCACCCTGACCTTACGTGAGTTGAATGAAAAAGCCAACCGGCTGGGGCGTTTTTTGCGGGCCAGGGGCACAGCGCCGGATACCATAACCGGCATATTAACGGGACCCGTCATAGAGATGATAACCTGCATACTTGCGGTGCTGAAAGCAGGAGGCGCCTACCTGCCTTTAGACCCCAAACACCCCGCTGATCGCCTAACTTACATGTTAAACGACAGTGCCGCGAAATTATTGTTAAGCCGGGAAAGTTTAGCGGAACCCCTCGGTTTTAGCGGGGAGATCATCCACATGGACGACGGGAGTATTTATGCAAACAGCGGGGCTAATTTAGAACCGCTCAGCGGCCCCGGCGATGGCGTCTATGCGATTTACACCTCCGGCACCACCGGAAAATCGAAAGGAGCGCTTATTAAGCACTCGAACCTTGTCAATTATGTAGAGTGGTTTGCCGGCGCGGCTAATTTAACTGCTGCCGACAGGACTGTATTGACCTCTTCATTTGGCTTTGATTTAGGTTACACCGCGATTTTTTCGTCGCTTTCAAGTGGCTGCCGGTTGCATATTATTCCTGAGGAGATTTATTTGTCTCCCGAGGAGCTGATAAATTATATAGAAAAAAAAGGGATAAGTTATTTAAAAATGACCCCATCTCTTTTCTCGACGGTTGTAGAGAGTTCGTTATTTTCCAGGGAGAAGTGTGGCTCGTTACGTTTGCTGGTATTGGGCGGTGAAGAGATCAAGCCCCAGGATGCGGCGAAGGCCCACGGGATTCTTAACGACCTGGAAGTGATGAATCATTACGGCCCCACTGAAGCCACAATCGGTTGTATTGCGCAGTATATCGATTTCGATGATTTCGAAGCCTATGCCCGGAGACCGTCCATCGGTTTTCCTATTAATAATACAAGCGTATTCATCCTCGACAAGCACTTAGGGCCGGTGCCCGAAGGAGTGGCCGGTGATTTGTATATATCGGGAGCAGGCCTGATCCGGGGATATTTGAACAGGCCGGAATTGACGAACGAGCGTTTTGTTTGCGACGGAGCCCCTCATCAAAAGTTTTTGTCCAACTTTTTTCAAAAAGTTGGCCGCCGGAGGCAAAAATTATATAAGACAGGTGATCTCGCCCGCTGGTTGGAAGACGGCAGGGTAGAATTTTTGGGAAGAAGCGACAGCCAGGTAAAGATAAGAGGATTCAGGATAGAGATAGGTGAGATCGAGAGTCATTTGTTAAGACACCCGGACGTAAAAGAAGCAGTGGTTTTGGTCAAAAAAAATAAAACAGGCGACAAATATCTTTGTGCTTATGTGGTTCCTGAAGCCGCCGGAGCCGGTGGGGAAGAATCTTCGCTTGCTGCCGGATTGAAAGAATTTTTATCGCGCACGCTGCCCGGTTATATGGTTCCCGCCGTTTTCGCAGTGTTGGAGAAAATGCCCCTGACCGCCAACGGCAAGTTGGATCGCAAGCGGCTGCCTGAGCCGGACAGCGGCGGTTTAGCAGGTGAATATACCGCTCCCCGCGATCAGGTTGAAAGCATGGTCTGTGATTTGTGGTCTGAAGTACTGGGAATAGAAAAGATAGGCATCGACGATAATTTTTTCTCTTTAGGCGGTCACTCCCTGACTGCGATAATGTTGACCTCGAAGATGCATAAAGCCTTTTCCGTTAGGGTAACTTTAGCGCAGATATTCAGAAGCCCCACTGTCAGGGGCACTGCCGCCTACATCAAAACCCAAAAAGGAGAGCAGTCTTATCGTTTTCCCGGGACCAGGAGTGTGGAAGCGAAAGATTATTATGTTTTATCTTCCGCCCAGAAGCGTCTTTACATTCTTCAGCAATTCGCTGAAACCGGGACAGCTTATAACACCCCGCGAGTATTGCGCCTTGAAGGTGAGCTTGACCGGCAGCGACTGGAAACTACATTCAGAAAATTGATTTACCGGCATGAGAATTTAAGAACCTCTTTTACTGTAGTAGATGATGAACCCGTACAGAGGATTCACCATCCTGAAAAAATCGAATTTAAGATAGAATATTCCAGCGCGGACGCACAGCCTATGAATATAGATAGTCTCGTTTTTCCTTTCGATTTATCGCAAGCGCCGCTTATGCGTGTAGTCTTGGTCGAAATCAGCGCCGGTTCTTTTCTATTCGTGTTGGACATGCACCATATCATATCGGACGGTATCTCCATCGGTTTGTTTCTAAAAGACTTCCTGGCTCTTTATAATGGAGAGTCCTTAGCGCCGCTCAAGCTGCAATATAAAGATTTCTCCGAATGGCAGAACGGGCGGCGCAGCAGTGATATAATAAAAGCCCAGGAGGCTTACTGGCTGGAAACCTTAGCCGGTGAAATCCCCGTTCTCGATCTACCTACCGATTTTACCCGGCCGGCCGTGCAGAGTTTCAAAGGCAGCCGGGTGAGTTTCGAATTGGAAGCAGGAGAAACCGGGGTTTTAAAAGCCTTAGCCCTGAAGGAAAATGTCACGTTATATATGGTTTTATTTGCTTTATTTAATATATTTTTATCCCGGCTCAGCGGCCAGGAAGATATCATTGTCGGCACTCCCATAGAAGGCCGCAAGCATATGGATTTGGCACAAGTTTTAGGCATGTTTGTCAACGCCCTGAGTGTGCGCAGTTTTCCAACCGGCGGGAAAAGGTTCGAGGATTTCTTAGGGGAAATAAAGGAGCAGATCGGGGCAGCCTTAGAGAACCAGGAGTACCAGTTTGAAGAACTGGTGGAGAAAGTAGCAGTGACCCGTGATGCCGGACGTAATCCTCTTTTCGATGTTGTTTTCCTGATGCAGAACCTTGACATCCCTGTTGTAGAGATACCCGGTTTAAAGTTGACTCCTGTTGAATTTGAAAGCAGCGTGGCAAAATTCGATCTGACCTTTATTTGTGATTTGCGCAGCAGCAGTATCGGTGAAGTTCTTTGTTTTGAAGTAGAGTACTGCACGGATTTATTTTTGGCAGAAACCATCAGGAGATTCATCGCCTATTTTAGGCGTATAGTAACAGGGATAACCGGGAACCCGGAGCTGAGAATAGGTGAAATAGAGATTTTATCCGCGGCAGAGAAGAAGCGATTACTTTATGATTTTAATGACACCCGGGGCCCATATCCACATGAGAAAACAATTCATGAGTTGTTTGCGGCGCAGGCGGCGAAAACTCCATATCGAATTGCGATAACCGGTCCCCGATTGATCCCGGGGCGTGATGAAGTGCGGGAAGCGACAGCGGCAGAGCAAGTATCCCTGACCTACGAACAATTGAACCGTGAAGCAGACAACCTAACCCGGTTATTAACTGCAAAAGGGGTAAAAGCGGACACCATAATCGGGTTGATGGTAGAACGTTCAATAGAGATGATTGTGGGAATCCTGGCCATATTAAAAGCAGGAGGCGCTTATTTGCCCATCGATCCCGGTTACCCGCGGGAGAGGAAACGCTATATTTTGAAAGACAGCAGTGCCCGGCTGCTGCTCACCGGCGGCAGTTTGAGTAGGGACGCCGGTGAATGGGATGATCCCCGGGTTGATATTTTATTTTTTGATGAGCTTGATAAGATTAGCCCTGCAGGGATGGGCAGCGCTTCAAGTGGCGGCGTACCTCATCATTCATCGTGCAGCGTTCATCGGTTAGCCTATGTGATTTATACGTCGGGCTCAACCGGCAGGCCCAAAGGGGTATTGGTAGAGCATTCATCAGTAGTCAATTTATTATTTTCCTTACATCGATTATATCCCTTACAGGAAACGGATAAATTTCTATTTAAAACTTCATACCTATTTGATGTATCTGTAGCGGAATTATTCGGTTGGTATATGGCAGGCGGTAAACTGGCTATCCTGGACGCAGGTGACGAGAAGGAACCCGGGAAGATAATTGCTGCCATCGAAAAATCGAGTGTTACTCATATCAATTTTGTCCCTTCTATGTTCAATGTTTTCGTGGACCGGTTAAACCCCGGCAATATTAAAAAACTCTCCAGCCTCAAATATATTTTCTTAGCAGGAGAAGCCCTATTACCGGGTTTAATAGAGAGATTCAGAAAATTAGACACAAATATTGTCCTGGAAAACATATATGGCCCTACGGAAGCTGCAGTTTATGCGAGCAAATACTCATTGTCCAACTGGGATGGGAGAGGAAATATCCCTATTGGGAAACCTATTACAAATACGAATCTCTATATTTTAGATAAGAGTGGTTTTTTGCTGCCCATAGGCGTCCCCGGGGAATTGTGTATAGGGGGGGCGGGATTAGCCAGGGGATATTTAAACCGCCCGGAGCTCAGCGCAGAGAAATTTGTATATAATTTTTTAAAGACCCAAAAGCCCTATAAGTCGAATGAGACCGGTATTCCCGGAAGAATCTACAGGAGCGGTGATTTAGCCCGCTGGCAGCCTGACGGTAATATAGAATTTTTAGGCAGGATAGATGCCCAGGTCAAGATCAGGGGTTTCCGCATCGAATTAGGAGAGATAGAGAGCCGCCTGTTAGTCCACGAAAAAATAAAAGAAGCGGTGGTGATGGATAGATGTGACGCTTTAGGGGAAAAGTACCTTTGTGCTTACATAGCAGCGCACAGCGCCGGAGCGGAAGTGCAAATTGCGGAATTCAGGGAATATCTTTCCCGGACGCTGCCTGATTATATGATCCCCGCTTATTTTGTGATGCTGTCCGCGTTACCGCTAACCCCCAACGGCAAGGTAGACAGGAAAGCGCTTCCTGTCCCGGAGATAGTATCCGGCAGGGAGTATGCGGCGCCTCGAAATGATATAGAAGAGGCATTGGTTTATACCTGGTCGCAGGTGCTTGGAATAGAAAGAGAAAAAATAGGCATCGATGATAATTTTTTTGAATTAGGCGGTCATTCTTTAAAAGCAACCGTAATGGTGGCGAAGCTGCACCGGCAGTTGGAGATAGCCGTTACCCTGGCGGAAGTATTCAAAACCCCCACCATAAGGGAGTTGGCCCGCTGTATAAAAAAACAGGCCGGGACGCGGTATGCAGCTATTAGGCCTGGAGAGAGAAAAGAGTACTATCCTGTATCTTCAGCGCAGAAGCGGTTGTACCTCTTAGGGCAAATGAACCTGGAAAGTACGGGCTACAATATCCCTTCAATTTTTATGTTGGCAGGTAATGTGGACAAGGACCGGCTGCAGGCCACCTTCGTGAAATTGATCGAAAGGCATGAAAGTTTAAGAACCTCTTTTCATTTAATAGCAGGTGAACCCGTACAGGCTGTCCACAGCCCCGCAGAGATCGACTTCAAAATAGCGTATTTAGAGGGGGCGGCGCCCGAGGCCCACGATTTCATACGTCCTTTCGATCTTTCGCAAGCACCGCTGCTGCGTGTCGGTTTAATTAAAGAAGGCGAAGCGAACCATATCCTGCAATTAGATATGCATCACATCATCTCGGATGGTATCTCTAACGGTTTGTTCGTACAGGATTTTATGTCCCTCTACAACAGGGAAGAGTTACCTCCGCTGAAAATACAGTATAGGGATTTTTCCCATTGGCAGAACAAAAGAAAGGAAAGCGAAATATTACAAAAGCAGGAGGATTATTGGCTGGAAGCATTTGCCGGTGGCATCCCCGTCCTGGATCTGCCCACCGATTTCCCACGGCCTGTAGTACAAAGTTTCGCGGGAAAAAGCTTGGCCTTCGAGATAAGCAGGGAAGAAACGGAAAAACTAAAAGCCCTGGCCTTAGCGACTGGTTCTACGCTTTATATGGTGCTGTTATCGCTGTATAATGTTTTTTTATCGAAGTTGAGCGGCCAGGAAGATATCGTCGTGGGATCACCGGTATCCGGCAGGACTCATGAAGATATGGAGCAGGTAATCGGCGTCTTCATAAATACCCTGGCTCTGCGGAATTATCCTGCCGGAGAGAAAAGTTACCGGGAATTTTTAGAGGAGTTGGGCAAGCGGACATTGGCTGCTTTCGACAACCAGGAGTACCAGTTTGAAGACCTGGTAGAGAAAGCCGCGGTAGAACGGGATGCCGGTCGTAACCCGCTGTTTGATGTGTTGTTTGTTTTGCAGAATATGGCTCGTTCCCGGGTGGAGATACCGGGCTTGGAATTAACTCCCTATAAGTACGAAAAGACAACATCGAAATTCGATTTGACATTTAATGTAGTAGAGCTTGCCGCCGCGGAGCGCGGGCTGCATTTTGCCGTCACTTATTGCAGCGACCTTTTCAAAGAAGAGACTATAAAAAGATTCATCGGATATTTCAGGGCCATCACCGCCGCAGCGTCGGCGCACCCGGAAAAGCAGCTAAAAGAGATCGACATACTCTCTAAGGAAGAGAGAAAAAGGCTGTTGATCGATTTTAATGATACGGCAGCAGCTTATCCCCATGATAAGCTGCTTCATGGATTATTCGAGGAACAGGTAGAGAAAACCCGCGACCGCGCAGCCTTAGTCGGTACGGGAGCGAACACCGGCTCTCGTCCCCGGGAGCTTGTCTTGACCTACCGTAAGTTAAACAGCAGGGCCAATCAATTGGCAAGGTCATTGATAGAAAAAGGCTTAGAACCCGGTACTCCTGTTGGACTTATGGTTGAGCGGTCTATAGATATGATTGTGGGAATCCTGGCCGTATTGAAAGCAGGCAGTCCTTATTTACCCATCGATCCCGGTTACCCGGCGGAGAGGATCGGGTATATGATTAAAGACAGTCGGATCAACATGCTGCTGTCCAGCCTCGAAGCGCTGTCCCAATTGGGAATTGAATTCAGCGGAAATGTGATAGACCTGGGAGATAAAGATTTGTATAAAGGAGACGACTCTGACCCCGGTATAGTCATGACTTCGCGGGAACCGGCATATATTATTTACACATCGGGTTCGACCGGCAGGCCCAAAGGAGTGTTGGTAGAACATAACCCGGTAGTGAATTTAACCTGGAACCAGGGCGGGTTTTTTGGTATAACAAAGCACGACCGGGTATTGCAATTTTCTTCTATTTGTTTTGATCCATCTGTAGAGCAAATTTTTACAACTTTGACCAATGGCGCGGTTTTAGTCCTTATCGATAAAGATACTTTAATGGATAGTGACCGTTTTGTTGAATTTATAGTGAGCCGTTCCATAACGCATCTTCATGCAGTCCCCACTTTTTTGAATAATATCGACCTCGACATAAAAAGTGCTTCCCGTTTAAAAAGGATCGTCTCAGGCGGCGATGTCTGCCCCGTGTCATTGGCCAAAAAATGGAGCCGTTACGGCGAGTTTTATAATAAGTATGGCCCCACCGAAACCACCATCACATCTATCGAGATGAAATTCGACACAGTAGATGATTCTTTAATTCGGTTACCTATCGGCAAACCTGTAAATAATACCCGGGTGTATCTCTTCGATAAATGGCAAAAACTCGTTCCTGTAGGCGTGGCCGGCGAAATGTATATCGGGGGAAGCGGGGTTGCCGGGGGATATTTAAATAACCCGGAATTGACGGCGGAAAAATTTGTGTGTGCGGCGCTTCCGGCTGCTAATGGGCTCGCCGCTCATTCCTCACAAATCATCACTCACCACTCACCCATCACGCTTTTCCGAACCGGGGATCTGGCCCGCTGGCTGGCAGACGGCACGGTGGAATTTATAAGCCGGTTGGATGACCAGGTGAAAATCAGGGGTTTTAGGATAGAACCCGGGGAGATAGAGACCCGCTTATTAGAACACGAAGGAGTAAAAGAGGCGGTAGTGATAGACAGGCAGTCGGAGGCAGGGGAGAAATATCTCTGTGCCTACGTAGTAGGAGATGGCCTATCTACTTTCGCGGTAACCGGGGATCAGGACGCGGCTGCCGGGAAGCTCCGCGAGTATTTATCGACACAATTGCCTGATTATATGGTACCTGCTTTTTTCATATTTTTGGACAGTATTCCCTTGAATCCCAACGGTAAGGTAGACAGGAAAGCGCTGCCGGAACCGGGAATGGGCGATACCGGCAGGAAGTATACGGCGCCCCGTAATAAGCAGGAAGAATTGTTGGTAGAAACCTGGGCCGAGGTACTGGGAATAGAGAAAAGTATCATCGGCATCGACGACAATTTTTTCGAGTTAGGCGGGCATTCGTTAAAAGCCAGTGCCGTGATAAACAAGCTGCATAAAAAGTTGGACAGGCGGATTCCCCTGGCGGAGATATTTAAGACTCCCTATATCAGGAATCTGGCTCGATATATAAAGGGTGCGGCTAAGTTTGAGTATACCTCCCTGGAACCCGTGGAACAGAAGAGTTATTATGTTTTGACCTCAGCCCAGAAGCGTCTGTACATATTGCAGCAGGTTGATCCTGACGGTACGGTTTATAATATACCTTCATTTGTACCTTTAGGTAAACTGTTCCAACCGGGGCATGAAGTAGACAAAGAAAAGCTGGAGAGAACTTTCCGGGAATTGATCAGGCGTCATGAAAGCCTGCGCACCAGCTTTCATTTAATTGACGAACAGCCTATGCAAAAGATTCATGACCCACGGGAAGTCCCATTTGAAATCGAGAATTATGGTCTCCCGCCGGGAGGTTTTGTGCGTCCTTTCGATTTGTCTTTTGCTCCCCTTCTTCGTGTGGGAATGCAGGAAACAAACAAAGGGAAGTATCTCCTCATGGTTGACCTGCACCATATTATATGCGATGGGATTTCTCACGAGATACTGCAGCGTGATTTCAAGGCATTGTATTCCGGCCAACAATTGGCTCCATTGTCTATTCAATATAAAGATTATTCCCAATGGCTGCATAAACCGGAGCAGCGGGAAGTCATCGAGGAGCAGGAAGCATATTGGCGGGAAATTTTTTCCGGGGAGATACCGGTATTAAATTTGCCCACTGATTTTCCCAGGCCTGCGATACAGAGTTTTGCCGGAAATAATATAAATTTTGAGATAGGGGAGGAGCACACGAAAGTCTTGAAGGCTTTAGCTTTAAAGAATAATACCAGTCTTTTTATGCTTTTGTCCGCAATTATTTATGCCTGGTTAGCCAAAATCAGCGGCCAGGAAGACATTGTGATCGGTACAGTTGCATCAGGCAGGAAGTATGTGGAATTGGATAAAGTTATCGGTATGTTTGTCGGTACGCTGGCACTGCGAAATTGTCCCGCCGGTGAGAAAATATTCCGGGAATTTCTCCTCGAAGTAAAGAATAGTATCCTGGGCGCTTTCGAACGGCAGGAGTACCCTTTTGAAGAGTTAGTGGAGAAAGTAAAGGTAAGTAGGGATGCGAGCAGGAATCCCTTATTCGATGTGATGTTTGTGCTGCAGAATTTTTATGATGCTCCCAAGGCCCCTGGCGAAGGTGATTCTCCGCGGGAACAAGGGAATGTTTATGAAGGCGAAATGCCGTCGTCAAATACGGCCAAGTTCGATATTACCCTGGCTGCAGGTGATATAGGAGAGCGGATATTATTCACTTTCCAGTACTGCACCGACTTATTTTTGGAAGAGACCGTAAACAGGTTTACTAGCTATTTTAAGCATATAGTAACAGCGGTAACCGGGAACCCGGCGATAAAAATAGGTGAAATCGAGATTCTATCCGAAGAAGAGAAGAAGCAATTACTATATGATTTTAATGACACGGAAGTCGATTATCCGCAGGATAAGACTATAACGCAGCTATTCGAGGAGCAGGCAGCGAGAACCCCGGGGAATACTGCTGTCTGGGGTTCGCTAACGGCGCAAGGAAGAACCGGGGACCGGGGACCAGGGTTTGAGATGACCGGTGCGGCGCAATCCCCGGGGCAAGAAACAAATAAGAAATTAACCTACCGGCAGTTGAACGAAAGAGCCAACCGCCTGTCCCGGTTATTGAGAGATAAGGGAGTAAAAGCCAACAGCGTGGTGGGTATCATGCTGGAACGCTCCGTTGAACTGATAGAAGCTATTTATGCGGTATTGAAAGCCGGGGGCGCTTATTTACCCATCGACCCCGAATACCCGGAAAAAAGAATCCTAACGATGCTGGAACAGGGCAAAGCAGTGGTCTTGTTAACCAGGAAAGAACTGATCGAAAAGAAAGAGATAGGGGATATTGTTTGCCCGGTTCTTAATCTCGATGAACTGGCTGGTGAAATAGCAGATCTGTCCGGTGAGAACTTGCAGCCCCTCAGCGGACCCGAAGATTTGATTTATATTATTTTCACCTCCGGTTCCACCGGTGTGCCTAATGGAGCGGGGGTGTATCAGCGCAGTTTTGTCAACCTAATAAACTGGTTTGTGAAAGACTTTGATTTGAAAGCCGCTGACCGGAACTTATTGATGACCTCTTTCAGTTTTGACCTGACCCAGAAGAATTTTTATACATCGTTGATCCTTGGCGGCGTGTTGTGTGTTCCTTCTATAAATTATTTTGATCCCGGCGAGATACTCCGCGATATAGAAGAGCGGGGAGTGACCTGGATTAATTGCACCCCCAGCATGTTTTTCCAGTTGATCGAATTCTGCAAAGAGGATGAGTTGAAAAAACTGTCCGCCTTAAGGTACGTATATTTAGGAGGCGAAACTCTATCCATGAGTATGTTTATGAAGTGGGTGGAGTCTAAGTATTGTAACGGGGTAATCGTAAACACCTATGGCCCCACGGAATGTACGGATATCAGCAATGCATACAGGATCGCAGAACCCCGTCGTTTTTTAGAGGAAGCGGTGCCCATCGGCAAGCCGGTTTACAATGTGAAATTATATGTCACCGATAAGAATCTTCAATTGCTTCCCGTGGGCATAGCCGGTGAGTTATTGATTGGCGGTGATAGCGTGGGCATCGGTTATGTGAACGATGAAGAATTGACAAAGAAGAAGTTTGTGTCTCATTCTTTCGGCAAAGACGAGCCGGAGCAAATGTTATACCATACTGGCGATTTAGTGAAATGGCTTCCCGGCGGCAGGATCGAATTCATCGGCAGGATAGATTTCCAGGTTAAAATCCGCGGTTTCCGCATCGAGATCGGTGAAATAGAGAGCCGGTTGTTAGATTATGAAAAAATAAAAGAAATCATCGTAATAGATAGAGATGACGGTTCAGGCGGAAAGTATCTCTGCGCATACTTTGTGTGTGATAGTGTAGATGGCGAGTCATCGCCCGGAGCCGCAGAATTAAAGGAATATTTATCCGACAGCCTGCCGGATTATATGATTCCTTCTTATTTTGTGGAGTTGGCAGAGATGCCGCTTAATCCCAACGGCAAAGTGAACCGTAAAGCGCTGCCTGTGCCGGAGACGGCATCGGGCCGTGAATATACGGCGCCGCGAAATAAGCTTGAGGATATGCTGGTAGATACCTGGTCGGAAATATTGTCTGTAGATAGAGGGGAAATCGGCATCGATGATAATTTCTTCGAGTTAGGAGGGCACTCATTAAAAGCAGCGGTAATGATATCCAGGCTTCATAAAGAATTGGATGTGAGCGTTCCCCTGGCGGAGATATTCAGAACTCCCTATATCAGGAAACTGGCTCGATATATAAAGGGTGCGGCTAAGTATGAGTATACCTCCCTGGAACCCGTTGAACAGAAGAATTATTATGTTCTGACCTCAGCCCAGAAGCGGCTCTACATATTGCAGCAGGTTGATCCTGACGGCACGGTTTATAACCTAACTGCCTTTGTCTCCCTGGATCAACCGCTCCAACCGGGTTTTGAAGTGGACAAAGAAAAGCTGGAGAGAACTTTCCGGGAATTGATCCGGCGTCATGAAAGCCTGCGCACCAGCTTTCACTTAATGGGCGAACAACCTGTGCAAAAGGTTCATGCTCCCCGGGAAATCCTATTTGAAATCGAGAATTATGATCTCCCGGCAGGAGGGTTTGTGCGTCCTTTCGATTTGTCTTTTGCCCCACTGCTTCGTGTGGGACTGCAGGAAACAAAAAAAGGGAAGTATCTTCTTATGGTTGACCTGCACCATATTATATGCGATGGGATTTCTCATGAGATACTGCAGCGTGATTTCCGGGCATTGTACTCCGGGGAACGATTGGCTCCATTAGCGATTCAATATAAAGATTACTCCCAGTGGTTGAATAAGCCGGAGCAGCGGGAAGTTATCAGGGAGCAGGAAACATATTGGCGGGAAGTTTTTTCCGGTGAGATACCGGTATTAAACTTGCCCACTGATTTCCGTAGGCCCGCTGTGCAGAGTTTTGCCGGGAATAATATTGATTTCGAGATAGCGGAGGAGCACACGCAAGCTTTGAAAACTTTAGCTTTAGAGAATAAAACCAGTCTTTTTATGCTTTTATCCGCAATTATTTATGCCTGGTTAGCCAAAATCAGCGGCCGGGAAGACATCGTGATCGGTACAGTGACAGCAGGCCGGAAGCATGTTGAACTGGATAAAGTTATCGGGATGTTTGTCGGTACGCTGGCGCTGCGCAGTCGCCCCGCCGCTGAGAAAATATTCCGGGAATTTCTCCTCGAAGTAAAGAATAGTATCCTGGGCGCTTTCGAGCGGCAGGAGTACCCTTTTGAAGAGTTAGTGGAGCAAGTTGAGGTCGGCAGGGATGCCGGTAGGAACCCCTTATTCGATGTGATGTTCGTGCTGCAGAATTTTTATGGTGCTCCCAAGGCCCCTGGCGAAGGTGATTCTCCACGGGAAGTAGGGAGTGTTTATGAAGGCGAAATGCCGTCGTCAAATACGGCAAAGTTCGACATTACCCTGGGTGCAAGAGATATAGGAGAGCGGATATTATTCACTTTCCAGTACTGCACGGATTTATTTTTGGAAGAGACCGTAAACAGGTTTGTTACCTATTTTAAGCATATAGTAACAGCGGTAACCGGGAACCCGGGGCTAAGAATAGGAGAGATCGAGATTTTATCCGAGGCAGAGAAGAAGCGATTATTGTATGATTTTAATAAAGCCGGCGGCGGCTATCCGGTAGATAAGACTATCCCGCAGTTGTTTGCCGATCAGGTACGAAGAACCCCCGAAAACAAGGCGCTGGTATATGCAGGACAAGAATTAAGTTATTTAGAATTGGATGAAGCCTCCGGCGGCATAACCGGGTATCTACTTAGCCGGGGCGCAGCGAGTGGGCGGCTGGTAGGCATAATGGTAAACCGGTCGATAGAGATGATAACCGGGATACTGGGGATACTTAAAACCGGCAGCGGTTACGTTCCTCTAAACCCCAAAGCCCCGGCGGAAAGGACGCGGTACATCCTCGAAGAATGCGGTGTAGAACTGCTCCTCAGCACTACCGGTCTAAGTGAAAAAGTTGATGAGTTGTCCGGATCAGGATGGCTGGGAGAGACGGTTTTTATAGATTCCCCGGCTGAAGTTAGAACCGGGGCTGAGGCTCAGACCCAGGTTGAGAAAAAAAAGAGAACAGGTAAGTCTAAACATATCTCCCAGTTGTTCCAGGTGGCTTATGTCATTTTCACCTCCGGTTCAACCGGGAAACCCAAAGGCGTACCCATCACCCACGCCAATTTTTGTCCGCTGATGTTTTGGGGTTACGAAAAATTGGGCATCGGGCCGGAAGATCGAGCTATCCAGAATTTGTCTTATTATTTCGACTGGTCGGTATGGGAAATATTTATTGCTCTTACTAGCGGCGCTTCGTTGTATATGGTTAGCGATGAGGTTTTATTGAATCCCGGCCTGGAAGTGGATTTTATCCTGGACAATAAAATAACCGTGCTGCATATTACCCCCACTCAATATCAATATTTGATTAACGTGGGCGAGAAGCTGCATACCTTAAAATACCTGGCAATCGGCGCCGAGAAATTAACCTATGATTTAACGGTACGTAGTTTTGAGTCGGTAAATGAAGATTGCCGGGTTTTTAATATGTACGGTCCCACCGAAGCCACTATCATGGCTGCCGTATTAGAGATCGACCGCCGTAAAGTCGAAGAATATAAAAGTTTATCCAGCGTCCCCATCGGGGAAACAATCGCCAATACAGCCCTGCTGGTATTGGATAAGCAAAAGCAGTTTTGCCCAATCGGTATAGAGGGGGAGTTGTACATTGCTGGAGGCGCTCTATCTCACGGTTATTTAAACAACCCGGAACTTACCGCGGAAAAGTTTGTGAGTGCGGCGCACCCGCCCTTTAAAAATTATGTCGATCACCTCTCATCGATTACTTCTCACCAGTCACCCCCCACTCTCTACCGCACCGGGGATCGCTGCCGCTGGCTGGCAGACGGTACAGTGGAATTTATAAGCAGGTTGGATGACCAGGTGAAAATCAGGGGGTTCAGGATAGAACCCGGTGAGATCGAGAACCGCTTACTAGAACACGAAGAAGTAACAGAGGCGGTAGTGATAGACAGGCAGTCGGCAGCAGGGGAGAAATATCTCTGCGCCTACGTAGTAGGAGATGGTCTATCTACTTCCCCGGTAAGCGGGGATCAGGATGCTGCAGCCGGGAAGCTCCGCATGTATTTATCGGCACAATTGCCTGATTATATGGTTCCTGCTTTTTTTATATTTTTGGACAGTATTCCCTTGAATCCCAACGGTAAGGTAGACAGGAAAGCGCTGCCGGAACCGGGAATAGGCAATACCGGCAAGAAATATACGGCTCCCCGTAATAAAGAGGAAGAATTGCTGGCAGCAGCCTGGGCGGACGTCCTGGAAACAGGAAAAAGTACAATCGGCATCGATGATAATTTCTTCGAGTTAGGCGGTCATTCGTTAAAAGCCAGTGTGATGATTGCCCGGTTACACAAAGAGCTCAACGTGAAAATACCGTTGTCGGATTTATTCCGGCACCCCACCATACGGGAACTGGCCGCTCTCAGCCGGCGCACAACAAAAACAGCGTTCCAGGATATACCCTGTTTAGAAGAGCGGGAATATTATCCTCTCTCTTACAACCAGAAACGGATGTATCTCCTCCACGAATTGCAGCCTCACAGCCCGGCTTTTAATATGCCCGGTGTTATGAAATTAGAGCATGAAATAGATGAAATCTTAGTTGAGAAAGTATTGGCCCGTATTATCCGGCGTCATGAAAGTTTGCGTACCGCCTTCAAAGCCGCGGTTAGCGAGATTTACCAGGTGGTATCTAAGGAGATGGTAACGCCTTTTGAAACCTTCGACCTATCCGGGATGGATCCGGCGGAAAAAGAGCAAAAAATAGACCGGCTATTTACCCGGATCGCATCCGCACCCTTTGATTTAGCACGGGCGCCCCTTTTTCGTGCCGCACTGATCAAGGTGGACGCAGGCTGTTACCGGTTTATTTTCTGTATACATCATATCATATCCGACGGCTGGTCCTTAGAAATAC
>JAGLSW010000891.1 GCA_023135565.1 Candidatus Aminicenantota bacterium
TTTGGCCCCCGGCAGGGCCGCCGGAGGCAAGGTTATTTAGAAAATGAAAAAAGATTTAAGAATAAAAAAAATTAATCGTAAAGAGAAAGTGAATATTCGTGTAAACGGGAACGAAGTTCTCGCCTATAACGGCGAAACGGTTTTTGCCGCGCTGGTCGCCTCGGGGTACAAAGCCTTGAAGAAGAGTCCTATATTAAAGGAGAAGCGAGGAGCATTCTGCGGTATGGGCGTTTGTTTCGAGTGCCTTGTAACTGTCAACGGGACCCCTAATGTCAGGTCCTGTATGTGCCCGGTTGAGAATGATATGGAGATCGAAGTAGATGAGTAGAAAAAAACAAAAGTTTAATGTAGTGATAGTGGGCAGCGGTTTTTCCGGGATAGTGGCCGCTAATATTCTTTTGGACGCCGGTCTCGATGTGTTACTCATCGATGAAAACATGCACACCGGTGGGCAATTGCTGCGAAAAATCCCCGAGAAACTCGGCGAATATCCCGGTTATCGCCCCGATCCCGTTAAAAAGACCGGTTTCGGGTTCGTAGACAGTTTAAGAAAGAAAAAAATCGAAATCTTAAACCGGGCAATCGTGATCGGCATCTACCCGGACAATAAAATCCTGGTGGAAGTGGATGAGAAAGAGGTTATCTCCGTCGCCTATGATGTCATTCTTTTTGCCACCGGGGCCCGGGAAAAATTTATTCCTTTTAAAGGTTGGACGCTCCCCGGTGTATATTCCACCGGGCTGGTCCAGGTATTGATGAAAAGTTCGGGAGTTTTACCTGCTGAACGAATGGTGATCGGTGGTTCCGGGCTGTTTCTTTTTGCCGCGGCTTATGAATTTTTAAAAAATGGCGGCAAAGTCGATGCGGTATTGGAACAGACTCCCATGTTCGAAAAAATGAAGTTATTGAGCCAATTTTTTCACCAGTTTTCGAAATTCACCGAAGGCGCGAAGTATTTATTGCGGATAGTTCTTTCCGGTACAGCGGTGAGGCACAGGCGAAAGATAGTGGAAGCCAGGGGTGAAAAGGCCCTGGAAGAGGTAGTTACCGCCCGGGTGAATAGAGCCGGCAGGGTGATTCCCGGCAGTGAAAAAATTTACAAAACCGGGGCATTGGCGGTGGGTTACGGTTTTACTCCCAATGTCGAGCTGCCGCAGTTGGCCGGATGTGAGTTAGAGTATGCTCCCGGCAAAGGCGGTTGGGTAGTAGAAGTGAACCGGGAATTGGAAACCGGCATAGAGAATATATTTGCTGCCGGGGAGATAACCGGCGTCGGCGGCGCTTTAAAATCTATTACCGAAGGGCGCATGGCAGCCTTTGCGATTTTGAAGCGGCTTGGAAAAATCAGCGGCGAAGAGTATTCGGCAAAATCCAAATCTCTCCTTCGCCAGCGCCGCCGGCACTTGAAATTCGGTGAATATTTTAATTTACTCTACAGTATTCCCGGCGAAATGTTTTTGGACATACCCGGCGAAACGGTTGTCTGCCGCTGCGAAGATGTCACCATGGATGATATCAGGAAAGCAGTAAAGCACGGTTACGCTTCCCCCGGATCCTTAAAAGTGGCGGTCAGGACCGGCATGGGGAATTGCCAGGGGCGGATTTGCGGCCCCAATGTGTTTGAAATTATCTCGGCTTTGACCGGTGAGCCTCAGCGGCAGGTAGGCAGATTTTCGGTGCGTCCACCCATCAAGCCCGTATCCATCGGTTCTCTAGCGGAGTACCGGGACAATGGTAAATCGGGCTAAAAAAAGAATTGCCGATCGATCTTCGAGTTTTGATAAATGTTGTCACGCCTTTTTATTTTTGGTATAATAAACGTTCAGGATCGCATGAAAAAAAATAATATCTATAGATCACTCAGCCGGGAGCAGCGATGACCATCCAGGAAATTTTAAAGAAACATCAATTTTTTAAGCAGCTTTCTAAAGAGGCTCTCACTTTACTAAAAAAAGAAGCCAAAGTGCTTAAGTTTAAACCGGGAGAAGTGATTATCTCCGCCGGACAAAGAGGAAAAAACTTCGGTATCGTCATCGAAGGGCAATTAGAAGCCCGGGACATGGAAGGAGAACGGTTGGGCGTTATCAATAAAGAAGAGTATGTCGGTGAAATGTCCCTGCTGTCGAGCGAACCGAGCACTGCTACCGTGATGTCCGTAAGTACCAGTATCGTGATGTTGATCCCTCATTTAGTGATGTCGCGGATTTTACCTGAAAGCCAGTTTATGATCAAGCAGCTATCCGCTACCATGCGGGTCAGGCTGCTGGAGATAGAAAGTTCGAAGAAAGAAAAAGAAGCCTTAGGAGCAGCTCGCGGCAGCCTGCCCGGGCCCGGTGACCTGCACGCCACTCCCGGCGCTGCCGCTAAAAAAATATTGGTGATAAACTGCCGTCTTTCCTCTTTGAAGTGGAATTTTTACGATCTTGCCGCCGCCAAATTTATCCTTGAAGGCAAGATAGAGCGGCTCAGTATGGAAGGCACGGTACATATTATCAAAACCGGGCCGCGAGGCAGCGTGAATATAGAAAAAAGGCTGCATAAGGCAGACCATGCCGCTGCTCTTGACGATATATTCAAGTTTTTAGCCGGTCCCCGCGGCCCTCTCAGTTCCCTGCGGGAATTGGACGCTGTGGGGCACAGGGTCATGCACGGCGGGGAAAAGTATACTTCCCCGGTGGTGATCGACAAAAATGTGCTGGCCGAAATAAAAAAGCTCTCATCCCTGGCTCCCCTGCACAACTCCGTCAACCTGAAAGGTATCGAGACGGCAGTGAAGCGGCTGCCCGGCACGCCCCAGGTCGCGGTTTTCGATACTGCTTTTCACCAGACCTTACCCGCTTATGCTTATCTATACGCTTTACCGCGGCAGTATTATGAAGAGAAAGGCGTAAGGCGGTATGGTTTCCACGGCACATCGCACTATTATGTGGCATTGGAAGCAGCGGCTTTCGTCAAAAAGCCTTTAGATAAGCTTAAGATTATTACCTGTCATTTAGGGGATGGAGCCTCCATATGCGCCATCGACCACGGCCGTTCCATCGACACCAGTATGGGCTTAACGCCGGTAGAAGGATTGGTAATGGGTACCCGGTGCGGCGACGTGGACCCCGGCGTCCTGGTCTACCTTGCCCGGGAATATGGGCTGGATATAGATGAGATAGACCGGGTACTGAACAAGGAGAGCGGCCTGTTAGGATTATCGGGCATTTCCGGCGACATGCGCGGCGTTATGGAAGCCGCCGCCCTGGGCAGCCCGGAAGCCCTGACCGCCATCCAGGTATTCTGCTACCGGGTGAAGAAGTACATCGGCGCTTATATTGCCGCTTTAGACGGGCTCGATCTAATTGTTTTTACCGGCGGTATCGGTATGGCCGCCGCGGGTATCAGGGCGCGTGTATGCCAGGGGCTGAACCGCCTGGGAGTTATATTGGATGAAGCCAGGAACCGCTCTATAGAAATGCCCGAAGCCGTGGAAGATATTTCCGACCTTTCATCTTCGGTTAAAATGCTGGTGGTGCCTACAGGAGAAGGCAAGATGATTGCCCGCGAAACCATCAGGGCGCTCAGGCAGAAAGAGGTGGGCGAAATCATCTCCATGTCGGCCAACAAGAAGAAAGAGATACCTCTCAGGGTATCATACCGGCACGTACATTTAGACAAAGCAACCCGGGACGTTCTCTTCGGCAAGGGATATAAATTACAACCGGACCCCAGGCTTTCGCATACAGGGCAGTTGGTTTACAAAGAGAGGGTAAACCTCGTGGGCCCCAAAGGGACATTAGAAAAAGTCAGGATCCAGGGTCCCATGAAAACGGAGGAAACGCAGGTAGAAATTGCCAGGACAGAAGAATTTCTTTTGGGAATCGACGCCCCGCTGCGGGAATCGGGTAATCTCTCCGGCACCCCGGGGATTACCATAGCAGGACCGGAAGGCGAAGCGGTATTGAAACAAGGAGTGATTAAAGCCCAGCGTCACTTAGAGATGGACCCTGAGGATGCGTTGGTTTTCGGGCTTCGTGATGGCGACCGGGTGATATTTACCCTGAGTGGGGAAGGTTCGTTGACCATATCCGATGTGGTGGTCAGGGTGAGACCCCATCAGCGCCTGGAACTGCACATAGATGCGGATGAAGCCAAAGCTGCGGAAGTAGAGACAGGCGCCACCGGTTTCATCAGCGGCATTGTCGGGCAACGCGCGGAGTAGCGGGCTTGCCGATACGTCCTATCCGTGTTATAATGAATCCCAGGTACAGGTGAATGAATGAAAGGTAATGTTAAATATTAAATACTTTTTGCCCAGCTTAATTTTTTGCCTATTTATATCTACCGCCGCGCTCTATCCCCAGGCATACAATGTAAGAACCTACACTGAAATCGACGGGTTGGCCAGTTCCGAAGTTTACGATGTAACCCAGGATTTGTCAGGTTATATGTGGTTTGCCGGCAGGAGAGGAATTACCCGCTTCGACGGCTCCTCCTGGCAAACATTTTCCGATTCAGGGGAACTGCCTGCCGCGGTGTATTCGCAAATTAGATGTGATACGCGAGGCACTATCTGGGTTTTGTCCACTCACTCTGAATTAATCATAGCCTACTTGCGGGAAGGAAGCGAAGAATGGGAATTGCTGCCCGCACCGCTCCCTACTGAACAAAGAAATATCGTAAGTTCTTTTGCCGTTACCTTAATTAAAAACCAACCGGTAGTGGCTGTAGGTACCATGGGGATGGGATTGTTCCTCTGGGTCGGTAATAGCTGGATAAACCTCAGTACTAAACAGGGCTTGATTAGCCCGAATATCAACCACCTCGCTGCCCGGGGCAATACTCTTTATATAGCCACGGAGCGCGGGTTATCGGTCATACAGGAAGGTAGGATCGATAACAGTATCAACAATTTGCTTACCCTGCCCTCGCCGCAGGTGCTGCGCATTGCAGTGGATCGAAACATTACCTATCTATTGGGAAAGGAGTGGCTCGGCCGCTTAGAAGGCAAAGTATTTAAAATGGCTGCCTACCCGATAACCGAGCCCCGTTTCAATGCGGATTTCTTTGTTCAACCCGATTACCGGGGTGGAGTTTTTTACGGCAGCCGTTATGAATTTTTTTACGTCGATGTAGAAAGCGGAGTGATCCAAAGTTTCGGTAAAGAACAGGGGCTTATTGCCGGAGGCGCAACCGCAGCTTATTTAGATAGGGAAAAAAACCTATGGTTCACCAGTCTGCGCGGTGTTAATAAAATATCGAGTATGCGCTTTGCCAATTACCGGAAAGTGCATGGTTTATTAAGCGATGAGACCACCGCGATATGGGAGTCTACGCCCGGGAACTTCGTATTAGGCCATAATGGCGGGTTAACTTTCTTTGATCCCGGGAAGAATCGCTTTCGCCGCCTGACTTTACGGGAACAGGATTCCCGGTATACCGTTTTTCGCCGGGTATTGGATATCCGCGGAGACCGGCTGGGAAATACCTGGGCGGCAGCCTCTTATATGGGCCTGCTTAAAATCAACGGCAATAAAATCATCCGCCGTTACAGCGTAAAAGAAGGGTTGGCGGGGCAAGTTAATTCCGTTTTCATAGACCGTCGGGGCAAGGTATGGGCCGGGACAAATAAAGGGATTTTCCAACTCCAGGGCAGTACGTTCAAAAAGGCGGCGCCGGGACAAAATGATGAAGTCTATATACGCAGGTTATTTCCCGGGCCCGGGGACTCCATCTATGCAGCCACCAGCACCAAGGGCTTATATCTTTTCAAGGCAGCGGCAAAAAACGCTCCCCGGTACAGCGAGGATTCATCGAGGCTATCCTCCCGGCTGCTGTGGAAAAATTACCGGCACGAAAAAGAGCCCGGGGTCAACAGTACATATGCGGTGCTGGTAGACAGCAGCGGAATGGTATGGGTCGGTACCGGCGCCGGTTTATACCAACTTAAAAATGAAAAATTGGTCAAGTTTACCGCGCAGGGTTACCATTTAGATAGGCCGGTATATTTTATCCTGGAAGACAAAAATAAGCGGCCCTGGTTCGGTACGGATAATGGAGTGATACGCTGGGACGGTAAGGAATGGAAAGAGTATGCTATGCAGCAGGGTTTGGTGGGCCGGGAAACAAACCGCGCCGCCGGTTTTGTGGACCATCGCGGCCATGTCTGGATCGGCACCGACCTCGGGCTTAGCTGCTACCGGGAAAAATTTGAGAAAAAGGAAGTACCGCCTCCTATCGTGGAATTACTTTTTTTGGGCGTACCGGGGGAGAGGCTCTCTTTAAAAGAGGACAAAAGCTTAAAATACGGTATGAACAATTTTATGTTCAGTTTCAGGATAACCTCTTTCACCGATGAAGATTCTATCTATTATAGGAGTTGGCTTGAAGGTTTCGACGTAGATTGGTCGCCCGTAAGTTTATTGGAAAGCGCCCAGGTAAGGTATACCAACCTGCCGCCCGGCCGGTACCGGTTCCACCTTAAAGCTAGTAATTCCGAAGGCTCCTGGAGTCAGGCTGTCTCTTCCGCCGCTATTATCATCCTGGAGCCTTTTTGGTGGCAGTGGTGGTTTTATGTGTTTTTTTTGCTGATACTCGGCGCCGTTACCTTTGTTCTCTATACAGCCCTTACCCGGTGGCGTTATACTAAAATGCTGGAAAAGCAGGTGTGGGCAAAGACAGGGGAATTGCAAAAAACCAATGAAAAATTAGAGGAGCGTGTTAGAGAGCGCACCCAGGAATTTACACAGGCTTATATAGAATTACAGATCGAGATTAAAGAACGAAAAAAAGTAGAGGAAGCGCTGCGGGCATCGGAAGCTAAATACCGCGGTCTTTTTGAAAATATGCTGGAGGGGGTATACCAGACCGAACCGGACGGTACGATCCTGGCTGCCAATCCTGCGTTAGTGCGGATGTTGGGCTTCGATTCCGTGGAAGAATTCTTTTCAGCAGGCAGTGCCCGGCAGTTTTACGTAAATCCCGAGGAGCGGGATATCCTATCTCGCCGCCTGGAAGAGAATGGTGAACTGCGCAACGCGGAGTACAGTTTGAGGCGAAAAAACGGTAAAGAGATTAGAGTCGTGGAGGATGGCCGTGTGGTGCGGGATGAGCAGGGCCGGGTGCTGCATTATGAAGGTTTGATTATCGACATCACGCAGCGTAAACAGGCAGAGGAGAAGGTTAAAGCATCACTTAAGGAGAAAGAAGTGCTGCTGCGAGAAATTCATCACCGGGTGAAGAACAATTTGCAGGTCATTGTCGGTCTCCTTAACCTACAAGCCAAGTATATCGACGATAAGCGAGCCGTCGATATATTCAAAAATAGCCGGCAACGGGTAATGGCCATGGCCTTGGTGCATGAAAAATTGTACCAATCCGAAGATTTATCCAGGATAAATTTCCGGGAATATATTCAAAGTTTGACGCGACATTTATTTGACACCTATTCATATATGATAGACCCGCAGCAAGTGCATTTGAAAACAGAGATTGCCGATATCGTTTTAGATATAGAGACCGCCATACCTTTAGGTTTACTTATCAACGAACTGGTCACCAATGCCTTGAAATATTCCTTTCCCGGCGGTAGGGCGGGAGAGCTCCGTGTCGTACTGGATGTCAGTAAAGGCGTAGGGAAAAAATATGAGTATCATTTGATTGTGGTGGATAATGGGGTAGGCTTCCCCGCGGAACGGGATTTCCGGGACAGCGGTACGCTGGGTATGCTGTTAGTGAACTCCTTAGTGCAGCAGCTTCGCGGCACCATAGATTTAGATCGAAGTGGCGGGACAAAATTTATCATTGAATTCAAGAAAAAATAAATCGCTGACCAAATTTGGTCAATACCCATTGACTAAATTTAAAAAATATTGTAAAACCCAGAATATATCTGATGAATTAGCTATCCATAACCAGTTCAAAGAGTCGCGACCCAGGTTTGAAGGACACGCTCCCCAGGGTTTCTTGCGCGATTTCGTGCTTCAAACGAAATGACACAGTCCTGCTGAAATTTCCATGAAGTTTGCATTTTGCACGATTATCTTGTAAAATCTATGTCTTAGAATGTCAAAAGTTTTATAGAAAAATGAAAAAATCTTACCCTGGCAGGAATTGATCGACTGCTGCTTCATAAGAGGGCGGCCTCGCCGGGGTCTATAAGGAGGAAAAATGAAGAAACTAACGTTAATTTTTTCGGGTGTTTTGCTTTTGGTATCGGTCGTTTTATTCGTGAACCGGGTGAACTTACATGCCGCGACGGGTGAGCCGGTACCGGGTGCGGAAGTTTACATCGAACAAGAGCCTAATGACGACCCTATAGCAAACACCGGTTCAGACAGCAATGGAAATTTCGAATTCAACGGTCTCTATGGCTTAGAGGAGGGCAAATACTCCGTTTACATCAGGTTGCAGGTTACCAAAAGCCTTAAAAAGAAACTGGCCAAAAAGAAACTTCTACACATCCGTTTTGAAATCGGGAAAACCAGGCAAAAAGGAAAGAAAGTTATCGTAAGTAAAACAATTTTGATAAAAACAAGCAAAGTACGCAAAGGAAAGAAAATTAAGGTTTTTTCTTTCAAATTGAAAGAGGACGTACTTTTCCAGCCTAATGCATCAAAAGCAGTCGGCAGCAAGTCGGGATTTGCAATAGGTGGATTCAGTTTGACGTAACCGAAGCATTGCATAGTTTCGGGAAAGAACCTACAAAAACTTTACCGCTACAATAGAAGTGTCGAGCACTTTCTCGCCGCGATCCACAAAATGTACCACATATCGGGTATCATCTATGGCATTGATTATCTTGCCCCTGCCGAATACCGGGTGCTTGATGAACCTCTCTTCCACCACCTCGGCGGGAGCCGCGGGAAACCGCACCGACTGCGGCGCTATCTGTTCTACTAACGTATCGAGAGAATAAACCTTGGTATAAAGCGGCGACCTGATGCCGGCAAGAAACCGCGACGGTCTCTCCGAACCGGTGGATACGATCAATTGATCCACCGCCCGGGTCGAGGCGACATAAAAAAGCCTCCTCTCCTCCTTGATCTCATCTATCTCTTTCCTTAAGAAAAAGGGCATGTATGTGGAATTAATACCGGCGGTAATAACAGTGGGGAATTCCAGGCCCTTGGCATTGTGCATGGTCAGCAAATAAACAGGACTTTTACCGTCTTCTTCTTTTATACTCGAATCTAAACTGATGCGGTCCAATAAAGCGGCGAAATTAAAATGTGCACGGTGCGTTGGAATGTTGGAATGATGCATTTAGAAAATTGGGGTAATGGGCTGAGAAGATAATCGGGGACGGGAGAAGTCCATTCAGCAGGAGTGCGGCGCACCCACCCTCATTAGCCTTCGGCGACCCTCCGGGGGCGCACCCATTGGGTTCATCGTCGGGGGCCAGCGACACACCGCACTTTCTGAAAAAAGTGGGACAAAAACTTTTGTTTATTTAGAAGCAAAAATCCGGGGTCGGTGCTTTACTTTTTTTTCGTTCTATCCTAAAATCAAATTGGAAAAAACAGGGGGGCGGTGCGTGCAAATGTGCAAATTTCAAAGGCACATTTTTGATTTCTTCTATCACTTTGCCAAAAATTTCAATGTCAAGTTGGATTACCTTTTTGACAGTCCATCTATTTTTTGTGGGTAACCGGGGGCGCCCTCTTAGCTGCTGCGCGGGGGGACGGCGTCTCCAGCCCATAAACCGCTGCGCGGCATCACCCCAAAAATCCACTGCGGAATAGTTTCACTCACTGGATTTGAAAAAAAACCACATATATGATATAAACCTGGGTAGGAAATACTAAAATGAAAATAAAAAAGATTTCTATTCTTTTACTGCTGCTGTCTCTTCCTTTTTTTATCTTCCCGGAACACGTCTCTTTTGCGGAAGCCCAAACCAGCGCCCAAAACTGGACAAAAATTTTAAGACACACTTTTAACAACCGGGTTACGGTCTCTGCCGGCGAAAAGATACTTAGGGAAGGCGTCGAAGTGGCTTATGTGTTTCACTTTTCACCGCGAGGCTACGTGGTGATCTCGGCTGAAGACTACCTCCCGCCCATCAAACTGTACTCCTTAAATAACGATTTCGGGAAAGAAGGACAGGCGCTGGAAGAGATAGTTTTTTCCCAATACCACGAAATAATCACAAAAGTAAAAGCAGCAGCGATAAACCCGGACACTTTTTTTTCAACAAAAAACAGGACAAACTTTAAGCTGCTGCAGCGGGGCTTTAAAAGCAAAAACGCTCCCTGCCGCGAAGCGGCTTATCGCCCCCCCACGCGAGTGGGTTTTAAAACCGCCGCGCCAGGTCTGCCGCCGCGGATATCTTTTACTACCGGCGCTTCCGAAGCAGCGCCCCTATTGACCACTACCTGGCACCAGCGGGCTCCCTATAATTTGAAATGCCCCGAAATCGACGGCGAACTCCCTCCCAGCGGCTGTGTAGCCACGGCTTTTGCCCAGGTGATGAAATATTTCTCCTACCCGGAAATAGGGCACGGTTCCTGGTCTTATACCACCAGGACTCTTGGAATCCACGTCACCGCTTATTTCGATCATCCTTATTACTGGGAGCAAATGATGGATGATTACCCGCAAACAGACCCCGGCACGGCGGAACAACGGGATGCAGTGGCTGAATTGACGTTCGATGTAGGCGCTGCCTTAGAAATGAACTATACACTGGACGGCAGCGGCGCTTACCCGGCGCTGGCTGTTTTTAATTTCCCCAAATTGTTCAAATATTCAAGGGACATACTATATGTAAGCAGGGCCGGTTGGAACGACGCGGAATGGTTCGCCCTGGCAAAAGCCCAGGTGGAACGGGGTATCCCCGTGATTTTAGGAATTGCCCGGGTAGACGCAGGCCACTTAGTAGTTATAGACGGATACAGGATTTCCAGCGGAGCCGACACATTTCACCTCAACATGGGTTGGGGCGGAACCTGGGACGGTTACTATTCCCTGAACAATATCGTTATCGCCACCAGGGAGTACACGCTCACCGAATTCCAAAATTATGTGATAAACTTAGTTCCTCCCGACTCCGGGATAGAATTGCCCGCCCAGGATATCGGGATTGCCGCTTATGAAAACAGGAGCCTCCTTTTCAAAGAATATGCCTGCGAATTAACCTGGAAAGGTCCACCCGCAGGGCAGGGCAATGTGGAAAAGTATGAAATTATTAGTTACGATACCATTTATGGGTTCTATGACTTTGTGGCGGAAGTGAACGCTCCCGGCCCGGACGGCATATACAAGTATAGTTTCAGGATGGCCGATTACACTGCCTATGCTTATATTGTCCAGGTAGTGTACAGCGATGGGACAAAGGAGCCGGTTATGCTCTGCCACCCCATTTTGAGAAATTAGATGCCTCCGGCGGCCCCTGCCGGGGAGGC
>JAGLSW010000892.1 GCA_023135565.1 Candidatus Aminicenantota bacterium
AAACTTTTTTGAAGGTGCGGTGTGCCGCATCCCCCAACATCAATTTAATGGGGGTGACTCCCCGGCAGGGGCCGCCGGAGGCAAGAGCTTTTTTGCTTTTAAATCAGGTTTATTGTGTTCGGCAATAGCCGTAACTCCCTACCGGCAGTATTTAGAACCTGGAACAAAGAGAGGCTTAATGTAAAGTCTCTTCCGAATTTTCGAGACTCCTCTTTTTGGCTATTTTACGAAAGAATCCGATTGCGGTCAAAACAGACCGTGTCCCTAAACGTGCTACCTGATGGTATACTTTAATACAGATAATACGTTTAATTGGAATAATCCAATACTCTTACTTTCGGCGAACACACACATTACAACTGAATCTTCCGGCCTAACGCGCTTCTTAAAAATTTTATAATTTATTCCTTGAACGGACTTACAGCGCGGTACTATTAAAACAAACCGGGAAAAAAAAGTCAATAGACAGGATTGTAAAATCGGGCCGGATATGTTATATTAAAGAATCGCCCTAAAATGTCGATTAATAGATGATTTTGGGGAGTGGATCGAGACGTGATCGTATGGACTCTAAATCCATATAGGCGGGTGCAACACCCGTACTCCCCACTAGCTCAAGAGAACTTAAGAGGTGCTCAAGAGAACTCAGGAGGCGCTCAAGAGGTCTCAGGAAGAACTCAAGAGAGATCAGGTTGAGAGAACTCACGAGTGCTTAAAACTCCACGTTCACGAGTCGCTTCCTAAACCTGAGCCCTTCTTAGCTCATCTGGAGCTTTCTCGAGATCATCCTGAGCACTAATAGGATACATAATGATTACCTGGTCTGAAGTGCAAGTCCGGCGCTTAAAAGAGTTAGACGCCGGGGAAAAAGAACTTTCTACCGGTTTCGATAACCTGCAAGAACGGGACCGGTCTTTCCAGCAGTTAGAGCGCACACTGGTGAAACAGAACAAGCAGGCCCTGGAAGAGTTTCGCAGCATTCGCCTGCGGCCGGCTTTGTGCCGGTTGGAGAGCGTCTTAGTGGAAACCCTGATAAGTAACGGATTCGTGCAGGTAACGACGCCTACGATTATGTCTAAAGGGCTGCTTGCCAGGATGTCTATCGACGCTAAACATCCTCTATATTCCAGGGTTTTTTGGTTGGATAAAGATAAGTGTCTGCGGCCTATGCTGGCGCCTCACCTCTATTATATTTTAAAAGACCTGCTGCGGTTGTGGGAAAAACCGGTCAGGATATTCGAAGTGGGTTCTTGTTTCAGGAAGGAGTCGCAGGGGGCGTTGCATTCCACCGAATTCACTATGCTCAACTTAGTGGAAATGGGTCTGCCTGAACAGGATCGCAGCCGGAGGCTCGAAGAGTTGGCAGCATTAGTAACCGAAGCCGCCGGTTTGGCAAGTTACAGTCTTGAAAAAGAAAGCTCGGTGGTTTATGGTGAAACCATCGACGTTGTGGCTGGAGAAGGGCAGATCGAGGTAGGTTCCGGGGCTGTGGGGCCTCATCCTTTGGACCGGGCCTGGAGAATTAACGAAACCTGGGTGGGCATCGGTTTCGGGTTGGAGCGTCTGCTTATGGTCAGGGAGAAGGGTACGAGCTTGGCGAAGATGGGGCGCAGTCTTTCTTATTTAGACGGAGTACGTTTAAATGTGTAACCCCGCGGCGCGGGGAGCCTATAAGCTGCTTCGCAGCAGGGGCAGCGTGTGAGCGCTTTTGATTCTAAATAATAAAAAGTTT
>JAGLSW010000893.1 GCA_023135565.1 Candidatus Aminicenantota bacterium
GAAACCTTTTTTCAAAAAGGTTTTTGGCCGCCGGAGGCAAATTTTCTTTTAGCTTTTTTAAAATTAACCTGACCTGTTCTTCGGTAAGGGACTGTTCCGAGCCTACAATAGCAGCTATAGTACGCAGCTCGAAAGGAGAAAACAGCGGCGTTATCTTATCCCCGGTCAACCAACAAAGTTCAGGATTCCGGGCCGGTTCGCCCGGCGATTCTTTGTTTTGTTTTCCCGGTAATTCTTTGACCTCTAAGTAGCCCTCTAAAAGAAAATAAAGCTTATTTTTATAAACCAGCACCGGCTCTCCCAGTTTCTCCGGCAGGATATTTAACGTTTCCAGGCACATAGTTATCCGGGTTTCTATTTCCACGTCCAACTGTTCCGCCGTGGTATCGAAAACCGGCACAAGCGGCTCGATCTTTTCTTTATTATTAACCGCCAAAAAGGTGTCCTGCCCCGCCTCCGCGGGCAAAGAAGACACCTGGAGCAAACCGTCTGCGCTGCGCCGGAATACTTTACCCGAAGTTGCCAGCACCGGTTCACCCTGGAGCTCCAGGTTCTGCATCAGGGTGAGCAGGAGCGCCGCGATTCTTTCTTCCACATATAAAATATCTTTCCCAACTTCTCGAATAATTTCAGCGGGAAGGGGCGTCACCTCGCCTTCCGCCAACTGCGCCCAAAAAGCAGGCCAGACCAGCCGGTGAGGGGCTATTTTACCATCGCTGCCCTTTATGTAAACCGGGGCTGCGATATGGGGCGTTTCGGTAAACCATTGGGCCACGCCGAAAATCCCCAACCTGTTGGCCCGGGAAGTCCTCATCCGCACAGGGCGCTTGCCCGGCAGGGGACCGGAATGACAAACCGTACAGGAGAGCTTTTCAAAATGCAGTGCCGGGATGCCTTTGTGCAAAAGCCGCGGCGCACCCAAACGGCCCCGGGATATTCCCGAATGGCAGCCCCGGCAGGAAAAATCGCTGTCTTGCCCTGCGGTTTCGCCTTCACAGCCGCGAGTCATTTTGTGGTCGATGCCGTGGCGGTGGCACTGCACGCATTTGAGGCCGGAAAGGGAATGCACGTCCCCGTCCACGTCGAATTTTTTTGCGCCCACAACCGAAACCGAATGGCAGGTGAGACAGCGTTCATCTTCCGGCCGGCGGCGAATATCGAAGAAAACCCGGTGTTTGCTGTCGAACCTTGTTTTATCGTATTTAACGGAAGGAACAACCGCATACACGGGATCGTCTAAATTAGGGCCGTCGTATATATCCCAGGTGGCGGAAAGCCGGGAAGCCATGCCCCCTACTTCCCCAAGGGCTGACGCGGCTGTGGCAGCCCAGCGGAAATTTTGCCGCAGTACCTGCTTAGCCCATTCGCTGTGGCTTTGTATGCGGGAAGCATTGTGGCAGCCCATGCAGTTGATCTCTAAAGCGCCCGACACATCCCAACGCGAACCGGGGCTGACTTCTTCTCCCGGTTCAGACGTTCCGCCGCCGGTCATGTGCCTGCCGAAATGAAGCGTAAAATCCCAGGGGGTAAGCCCGGCTTCTTTTAGGTTCCAGGTGTTGGGCCATTTGGCAGCCGCTACCGGCAGCACCGTGCCGCTTTTTCGGTCTATCAAAAACCAGGGTTCTCCCGGCCTGCCTGATTCCGCCTGTACTAATGACCCGCCGAAATGGAGACCCGCGGCAATTTTGTCGTAGTCGTGGCAAGGAGCGCAGGTAAAACGTGCAGAGAAGGGCAGGGGATAAGGTTCTGTAGGAATGATCCGCCGGTTGTTCTCATCCAGCAGCGGGATGCGGTGCACCGGGGCGGTGCGGCTGCCGTCCCAGGCATGGGAGTTATTGTCAGCGGAGAATACCGGTGTAAATAATATAATTAATAGTATTATTGTTGTATATCGTTTTTTAAATAACATAGTCTTTTTTTTTGCCTCCGGGGGTGCGGCACACCCACCCTCTTTGCCTCCGGCGGCCCTGCCGGGGGCCAAACTTTTGTTTATTTAAAATCAAAGGCGCTCACACGCTGCCCCTGCCGCGCAACGGCTTAACGCTACCCCACGCGCGTGGGGCCGCCGGAGGCATCTTCTCATCATGCTTTAAAATGCTCCGGTCTGAACTTTATCAAACGCTTGTTTTTAACCGCCTCATTCACTTTGATCACCGCAACCGCACACTCGTATCCCACTTCCGCGGGACAATTGAGCGGCGTATCGTGGCGAATGGCATCGAAAAAATTCTCTAAATGCGGCTGGTGAGCAGGTTTAGCCAATTCAACGGGCAGCGGCCAGCGTCCCGCTTCCGCCGTTACCCGCACATCTACGAAGATGTCTTTGGTGGTTACTTTTTGGATAGGAGCGGTTTCCGATTTTAATAAACCCTGCTTGACTAAAGAGTCCCATTCCGGGGCATGGGCTTCACGCATGGCCCAGTTCCCTTTTTGAGGCACCTCGGAAAGCACAACGGAGCCGTTTTCGCCCATAAAAACTTCATAAAAACCGCCGTGTTTAGTAGTAGTCTGCACCTGGTATAAAGCCCGGGCCGTGCCCGCTTTCGTCTCGAACTCGTAAATCACCATCACGTTGTCGTACCATTCGCGGTTCTTATAAAAATCACTGCCGCCGCTGGCTATAACCGTGGACGGGTTAACCCCGAATACCCAACTAAACAAATCGATCTGGTGCGAACCTAAGTCAACGATAGGGCCGCCGCCGTACTTCTTAAACCAACGCCAGTTGCGGAAATGAGTCATCGACGCATAACCGTACTTTTCCAATTTGGCCTGGGGAATGGTGTATTTCTTCGGCCAGCCCAGCATGTCGCTTTTGGCCCGGTTCCATTGGGCATAAGCCTGACCTAAACGGCCTAAAATTTCTTTCTCATGCAGCAATTTATCTATGGCATGGATATAACGCGGATTGCTGCGCCGCTGGTGCCCGATCTGTAAAAACTTACCGGTTCGTCTGGCGGTTTCTACCATGCTGCGGGCTTTTGCCAGGGAGTTGGACATCTCCTTTTCGCAGTAAACATGTAAACCCGCTTCCATACAGGCGTTGGCATGTTCGGCATGCATCCAGTCCGGCGTGGCTACCACTACGGCGTCTAAGTCTTTTTCTTTAGTTAGCAGTTCCCGGTAATCTTCGTATACATTGACTATATGACCGTACTTTTTTAGGTAACGCTGGGCATAACGCCGGCTGTACTCCCAGATGTCGCATATAGCGGCGAAATGGAGACCGGGGATGCGTAAACATGATTCCAAAAGTACCCGGCCCTGGGAACCTGCACCGATAAACGCTATACTGAGGTCGCCCGGTTTTTTCTTCTTTTTCCCGGCTCCCTGACCCAATAATGCATAATCGGCGCCAGGCCCGGCCAAAGCCAAACCCAGCCCGGCAGAGAGCGAAGATTTTAAAAACCGACGCCGGGAAAATTGTGTGTTTTCTTTTTTTGTTTCGTTGTTTTTTTTCATATATATTTTACTTGCCTCTTAGCCTCCGGCAGCCCTGCTGGGAGCCAACATTTTAGCCTCCGGCGGCCCTGCCGGGGGCCAAACTTTTGAAAAAGTTTGATCAAAGCTTCTATTTATTTAGAATCAAAAGCGCTCACCCGCTGCCTCTTGCGGCGAAGCGGCTCATAGCCCCCCCACGCG
>JAGLSW010000894.1 GCA_023135565.1 Candidatus Aminicenantota bacterium
AAAACTTTTATTTATTTAGAAGCAAAGGCGCTACCCTGCTGCGAGGCAGCTTATAGGCTCCCCGTGCCACGGGGTTGAAAAATCCAAAGCGGGAAGATAATCGACAGACGTTATACCTCCCCTTATAGGGTGCAGACGCCGTCCGCTTTTTGAATTGAGATTTGGGAGCTTTCCTTCGGCACCTCATTGCCCCAGGCGTCCCAACCGGGTACCCTTTTCCGGGCAAATAACTCGATCTTCCGGCAGCCGGGAATACCCCGCGTGGCCTGATCGATCAAATCCCTGAACACTTCGGGCTTCTCACTGTGCCTGAGCACTCTCGTTTCGATGATATTCGGCTTCTGCTGCCTGAATGCTTTGACTCTTCCTCGTACTCCTAACAAAAGATGTTCGGTCTGGTTCCTGAACCAGAACCCCATGCCTAAAGACATGACCTTTCGCCATGTGATCATCGTCTTGTATTTAAATCCCCAGGCCGATAAAACCTTCAAACCGTCCGGCAAAAAAGGCACCGTACACCATAAAAACAAAACCGCATCTCTCTCTATAATCTCAGGTACTTTCAGATTACATATCTCATCTGTCGATAATGTAGGGTACTTAGCAGCAGCGCCGCTGTTCATGTTGCGGCCAGTATTTTTGTTAGAGTACTGCCAGGGCGGATCAGCATAGACTACATTATAAGTCCCGGCTGGAAATGGAATAATTTCTCTATCTGCTTTCATCGAATAAATACCCTTTTGTCTATGTCAATTTTACTCATGTTTCTAATTCTCAAAGAATCTTGCTTATGCGTTTCTTGCCGCGAAGCGGCTTAACAAAAGTTTTTCGGGGGTCCAGGGGGCAGTTTTTTAAAAAAGCCCCCTGGTCGCCGAAGGCGAAAAATATCTTTTGAATTCTTTGGCATTTGCCTCTGGCAGCCCTGCCGGGGGGTCGCTTTTGAAAAAGCTCCGCAAAACTTTTGTTTATTTAAAAGCAAAAGCGCTCACACGCTGCCTCTTCCGGCGGAGCCGCTTATTGGCTCCCCGTGCCACGGGGTTTAGAAGCAAAAGAGTTCTTAGCTCCGCAGACCCTGCCGGGGGCTAAACTTTTGAAAAAGTTTAATCAAAAC
>JAGLSW010000895.1 GCA_023135565.1 Candidatus Aminicenantota bacterium
GTCAATTTATCTGAGCGCTATAGCTACCGGCAAATAAACAGTAACGATAGTCCCTTTGCCTACAGTCGATTCGATTCTCATACTACCGCCATGTTCCTTGACAATCTGGGAAGAAATTGAAAGTCCGAGCCCGGTGCCGCCACAATCTCTTTTAGTGGTGAAAAAGAGGTTTGTAACTTTTTCCAGGTTTTTTTTCGTGATCCCTTGACCTTCATCCTCCACTTCTACCACAATTCGCTTCTTCTTTTTTTCGTAAAAGGTGGTTATTTCGATTCTCTTTGAATTATCCGACAGAGCCTGACAGGAGTTATCTATGAGATTGGTAAAGACCTGCTCTAATCTCTGGAAATTTCCTTCAAAAAGTGGCAATTCCCGCGCCGGTTGAAAAACAAAATTATCAGTGGCTTTTTTAATCTTTTTATCCATAAAATCGATAGACGAATCAATAACCTTGTTGATTCCGATCGACTGTACGGTATGGGGTACTTCCGGCTGGGAAAAATCTCTTAAAGTTTTAATAATTTCGTCAATCCGTTGACCGCTCTCTATCAGTCCGGTTATCAATTCTTTTAAATCAGATTTTGAAGAAACATAAGGGAGATTTGCCAATTTAAAACCGGTATTCTTCTCATAGTGGCTATCTAAAACAGGCACCACATCGGCCCATACCTTTTTAAAACTTTCTGCATTCATTTTGATGGACGCAAGAGGGTTCTTCAGCTCATGAGCAACACCCGACACCAGTGTCCCCAATGCAACCATCTTATCGATCTGGACTAACTTCTCTCTATGCAATCTTTCTTTTTCTTCAGCTTCTTTGCGTTTCCTGATATCCCTTGTGATCGACAAAAAATATTTTGGATTCCCATCAGCATCTCTTATCAACGCAGTGCTCATCTCTACGGCGATTGGATTTCCTTTTTTGGACATAACAGTATACTCGGTATTCGTACTAATTCCGACCTTTATGGTCTTCTGCGCATTTTTTTTATATTTTTCACGATCTTCTGGCGGGAAAATATCAAATATACTCTTTACTTTTTCTTTGATTTCCTCTTCGTCGCTGTACTCGAGCAGTTTAGAGGTTTGGCGATTAGCCATGATTATTTTCCCCGTTTCTACATCTGACAGGGTAATGGCATCCGGAGAAGTTTCTATAAGCGTTCGTAACCGTTTTTCGCTCTCCTTTTGCTCCGCCTGTGCTTGCTTGCGATTGTCTATCTCTTTTTTTAGCTTTGCATTATCCCTTTTTATACGGTTAATGCGTGATCGAGCAAGGGTTAATAAGCTTCCTCCTACAAATAAGACAATCCCCCAAATAAACCACATTGTTTGCCAGAATGGTGGGTTAACTTTAATATTTAGGGATATACCGGCCTCATTCCAGACACCATCGCTATTGGAACCTTTGACCCGGAACATGTAATCTCCAGGGACAAGGTTGATGAGGTCAACAACATGTTTACTGCCCAGGTATATCCACTCTTTGTTAATCGGTTCAAGCTTGTAAGCGTACCGGTTCAACTCCGGGGCTGCAAAGCTAAGGGCAGCAAACTCGAAAGAGATGGATTCATCATAAGATATTTCCAGTTCACCGACTCCCAATATGGGTGCACTCAACTTGTTTTCCTGGTTATGTTTTTTAAAAGAAGTAATTACGATTGGAGGTGGCATTAGCCTATCTTTAGATTTTAATTCTTGTGGATCAAAAACATTAAAGCCATTAACACCTCCAAAAAACAGACTACCTTCACACATACAGGCTGCTCCTCTATTATACTCATAACCTTGCAGCCCGTCCCTAACTGTATAATTCCTGAATTCTTTTTTGCCCGGGTTAAATCTCGATAATCCCTTATTTGTGCTGAGCCAGAGGCAACCGTCATCGTCCTCCAGGATATCACAAATCACATCGTTAATCAAACCATCTTTCGTAGTGTATGCCTCGAATGTTTCTTTTTCCTTATCAAATTTGTTTAGACCGCCGCCGTTGGTGCCTATCCAGAGTTTACTTTTTTTGGCCTCATAGATTGCCATCACAAAATTATGGTTGATACTTTCGGTATCTGCGGAGGGAAGATAATGTTTGAATGTGTTCTTCCCATCGAATTTGTTGATCCCACCACCCCCAGTGCCGATCCAGAATACTCCTGATTTATCTTTTAATATCGAAAATATTTTATTGTCACTTATACTATTGGGATCATCAGGATCATTTTTATAAATTTTACAGCTTTGCCTATCTTCATCTATTCTAAACAATCCATTCATGCTTCCGATCCACAACACATGATTTTCATCTTCAACGATAGTCAAAATGTATGCTTCGTCGCTTAATGGCCCATGCCGGTAAAGGGAAAATTTTTCCTCCCCAGGGTCAAAACGATATAATCCAGCCCCTACGGTGCCGATCCAGAGCATACCGTCGTGATCTTTAAAAACAGCACGCATTTCATTCCTGTGAGTGTTGTTAGAGACTTCAACCGGGATTTTAAAGTTGGTGTACTCTTGCGTTTTTAGGTTAAACCTGTCTAAGCCGCCTCCCCTGGTGCCGATCCAGACAAAACCGGGCTCACCCTTTTGGATTGCCTGGACATTATTATTCAACGTAAAATCTATATCGGTATTCCTGTATAGATTGATCTTTCTGTATAGGGCGAATTTCTTCCTGTTTGGGTCAAATAAGTTAATACCGCCACCATCGGTGCCTATCCAGATAAAACCATCCCTGTCTTTATAAATCGACCAGATATTATTATTACTCAGGCTTTCGGGAGCATCCGGGTCATTTATATACGGCGTAAAACTCTTATCCCGGGGGTCAAAGCGAATCAAGCTGTTATTGGTGCCTATCCAGATAAAACCGTCGGCAGCTTCGCAGATAGAACTGATACGTTTATCGCTCATTTTCGTAAGTTCAGTGATTTTCGTGTAGCAGGTAATTTCCTCTTTCTTCCTGTTTAATTCATATAAACCCCATTCTGTGCCGATCCACAATGCTCCTTTTTGACTTTTGTATATTGCTCTCACTTTTTTGGGAACCTGGATTCCCAGGTCAGTTTCGCATATAAATTCTTCAAAACTATTATCATCTTTATATATAAAAAGCCCATTATCAGTCCCTACAAAAAGAGTACCACAGTTATCCCGGCAAATTGCATTTATCTTTTCTCCATCTAAATACCGAATAATTTTCCCTTTTTCCCGGTCAAGCTTATTTAATCCTTTTTCGGTTCCGACCCATAATATACCTGATTCGTCTTCATAAATTGACCAGACATTATTGTCACTTAGACTGTCCTGTTCCCCTGGAATATTCTTGTAAGCCGAAAACTCCTCGGTTTTGAGGTCAAATTTATTGAGACCGCCGCCCCAGGTCCCTACCCAAAGAATCCCGGAACTGTCTTCGAAAAGGGAAATAACCATGTTGTAACTTAAACTCCTGGGTTTTCTGAAATTTTGATCGTACAACTTAAAAGTATGGCCATCATACCTGTTTAACCCGCGTTCTGTCCCGAACCACATAAACCCCCTGCTATCCTGGAGAATGCAGAAGACTGTGCTTTGCGAAAGGTCTTCTCCCACGGATAGATGTTCAAAGGTTATGTTTTCGTAAGGGCTTTTGGAATCAGCGGATAAAATTACTACTCCCAAAAACAGGAAAAATAATAAAACGAAAATCTTGATGTAACGGTTTCTTAAAACATTGTTCTTTCTTTTTGGTTTTCTCATCATTGTGTTCACCCCTGGTATTAATTTTTTGCGCTACTTTCATTTTTCACACACTCGCTTTCTCTATATTTACTTTACCTAAAATATTTCCCATCAAATCAAGGGTGAAGTTAAATTGTAATCAATTTTTCAAAAAAAAGCAAGCGACTTTAAAAGAAAAAAGTCTCGTGGCAATCTTTTTTCGTTTTATAGCCGGGACTGCGTAGCAGCGTAACAAAAGTTTTGCTCGAACAATTTGCCTTCTCTAAAATATTGTGGTATCATAACGGCAAGGAGGTTTTAATGCCACAAGTACTGATACTGCCTCATGTTATCGAAAAAAAACTGAAAGAACCTGAAAGGTAGGAAGTCATTACTTTTATAAATGAGCTTCTTGCCGACACATCGAATGAGTTAAAAAGAGACACCATCGAAATAGTCGAGGAGAGATTCGAAAGAAGGTTATCGGAAGAACTCGTAAATTTAAAGTTAGAACTGACTGAAAGGATCGGGAATACAGAAATAAAAATGACTGAGAGAATCGCAAACACCGAAACCAAACTAACCGCGATGATTGCAAATAACAAAGCAGAAATTCTAAAATGGATGTTTATATTCTGGATAGGTAATGTGTTAACTATAGTTGGTGGAATATTGGGGGTATTAAAGATTGCCGGGGTGTTTTAGTTTGCATCGTCTTCCAAAGTTCAATTTCCGGCAGGGGCTGTCCTCGCCACAGAGAGCACAGACAAAAAAAATCTCGCGACTGTCTCGTGAAAGTCTCGTGGCAATCTTTTTTCGTTTTTTAGCTGGGGCTGAATGTCGGCGCTGGGGCTTTCTTAGCCACAGAAAACACCGAGGGCACAGAGATAAAAGCATACTCACGGAATCTTTAGGGCTGTTTTTACCACGATTATACTCAGATGAGAAATTATACGAACTGAGAAAATTTTTATGCTTTTATTAACTCTTCAATCTCTCTAAATAGTAACGGTAGATTGCAGGTGGTGAAACTGATCCCCGGTGCAGGCACACGATTGTGCTTAATGTCTGGTGGAATATGCTTGTGATGCGGATGCGTGGACCTTAATCCCGTATCTTTGGGGTGCGGAAAATCATCATACCAATATAACCTTTCCCCTCCCCGGTATACTTCATATCCATACGAGGTTATTAGACATTCGTAAAAATCCAACTCTTCCCTGATACGAAGCCTGAATCCTTTTGTGAATAACACATCACCTTCGGCTATACCGGTATATGGGCTGTCAGACCAAACCGCCAGGGTTGAATGTTCTACAGTGGGACGGTTCGATAACTCAGCAATAAACCGACTGTAACCGGGAAGTGACTCAAAAGGATTATCGGCCATCTTTAATAAGCAGGCTGAAATCGCATCATCTCAGATAATTTCCGCTGCCGAATCTGCTTCCTATAACTCTCTTTACGCCTCATCCAGGTTTCATAAATTCCTTTCCACTTGCTAAAATCAGCACGGGTTTCATCATAAGCGTCATAACTCGATAACTCTCCCGCTGTAAATGCTGCATGAAAATCTTCACTGAGAACGCCATACTTCTCTTCATAAAGAGTCAATCGACGCTCTAACAACTTCATCTCTATAATTAATTCATGGATTTCCATTTTTTGCCTCCTGAATTAACTCCAGGTAAAATGATAGTACTATTTCCCCCATTTGTCAACCTGTATACAGCTTTCGCAAATACTCAGGGCTCCCCGCGCCGCGGGCCTTGCCGCCAGCGGCCCCTGCCGGGGGCCAAACTTTTGAAAAAGTTT
>JAGLSW010000896.1 GCA_023135565.1 Candidatus Aminicenantota bacterium
TGTTAGAGCACGAAGAAATAGAAGAGGCAGCCGTCATCGACAGGGCACGGGAAAATGGAGAAAAGTATCTCTGCGCTTATATAGTAGAACGGAGAGCGGACGCTCACCCCGAAGGGTACGCCCCCGCCCCGGTATCTCCGGGGCCATCCTCACGCACCGCGGAACTGCGGGAATTTTTATCTAATTCGCTGCCTGACTATATGATTCCCGCTGTTTTTATTACCCTGGAACGAATGCCCCTGAACCCCAACAAAAAGATAGACCGCAAAGCGCTCCCTGAACCGGGAATCGAGGCGCAGGCAGACACATATACGGCCCCCAGGAATAAAATA
This sequence comes from Candidatus Aminicenantota bacterium, assembly GCA_023135565.1. Taxonomy (GTDB): domain Bacteria; phylum Acidobacteriota; class Aminicenantia; order UBA2199; family UBA2199; genus JAGLQA01. Next base: position 333 of record JAGLSW010000896.1, read on the forward strand.
GAAGAAAAACTGGTGGAAATCTGGGCGGAAGATCTCGGTATCGAAAAAGATAAAATCGGTATTAACGCCAACTTCTTCGAGTTAGGCGGACATTCTTTAAAAGCCGCAGTAATAGTATCCAGGATAAATAAAGAATTAAATACCACCTTAACATTAAAAGACTTCTTCAGCGCACAGACCATAGCGGGATTGGCTGAGCACATAGAAACCGCGGCCTACAGCGAATATGAAGCTATACAGGCGGTGGAAAAAAAGACCCACTATGATTTGTCTTCAGCCCAGAATAGGTTATATATCTTACAGCAGATCGATTTGAACGACATAAGTTATAATATGCCGGCCGTCTTCTTAATCCATGGTAAATTGGACAGGGATAAATTTGAAAAAGCCATTCAAGGACTTATCTACCGGCATGAAACGCTGCGTACCTCATTTTGCGAAATCCATGACAAAACGGTACAAAGAATAGAAGAACATGTTGATTTCAGGGCAGCGTATGAAAAAATAAAAAACGAAGAGGACGTAAAATACAGGCTAAAAGATTTTGTAAAACCCTTCGATTTGAGCAGGCCCCCGCTGCTGCGGTCGGCGCTCCTCCAACTAAGTGAAGAAAAACATTTTGTTTTGTTCGATATGCACCACATTATATCCGACGGTTCTTCCATGGAGGTGCTGATCGCTGAGTTTGCCCGTTTGTATGAAGGGAAAGACCTTATGCCGCTGCGTGTGCAGTATAAAGATTATGCGGCCCGGCAAAACCGGTATTTAAATGGAGAAAAATTTAAAGAACAAGAAAAATACTGGTTGAAGAAGTTGGACGGTTTTGAATTTACCCAACTGCCGGTTAATAATGTTCAGTCTTATAAGCGGGTGGAAGGAAAACAAGCGGCATTGACTTTCGACTCCCCCGCTGCCGGAAAGATCGAAAGATTTTGTAGTAAATACAATATAACGAAATTTGTATTTTTTATTACGGCTTTCCAGGTGGTGCTTTCCAGGGAGCTGGATCGAGCGGATATTACCATCGGCATCCCGGTATCGATCCGCAATCATTTCGATCTCGAAAATCTTATCGGGATATTTTTGAATGTGGTCTTAGTTCGCGCCATCATCGATGAAGACGGTACTCTTTTGAATCAACTGTTAAAAAGCAAAGAAAACATCATCGACGCATTGGAGAACCAGGATTATCCATATGAATTGCTGAGCTTAAAAATGCGTGAGCAGGGGCATGTAAATAAAAAAGAACTGTTTAGTATATTATTTAATTATATCCCCCGGGATGGGGGCGGCAGTGTATCTACCGGCGATTTTGAAGTTCATGCTTATGAAACCGGTGAGGTATCGCCCAAATATGATATGACTTTGTATGTTTACGATGAACCCGGTAGTACGCGGATGAACCTGGTATATAAAGCCAACCTTTACGATGAGCATACCATCGCAGCCCTGCTGGATGATTTGTTACATATTATCCGCGCTGTTTTAGAAAATGAAAAGATCGAATTAACCGGGCTCGCCTCTCCCGTGGATGAGGACACGGACGATTTCGATGAGGAATTTGAAAAATATTATTAAAGCGGACGCAGGCCTGCAGCCGGTAATGGCCCGGTAAAAGCTTAAGCAGCGCGGAAAAAAGGTTATCTATTAGTAGTTCTTCATGATGCGCGCCTCACCCGGAAACGAATGAAATTAAACAAAAGTTTTGATCAAACTTTTTCGAAAGTGCGGTATGCCGCGGCCCCCAACAATTTTCAATGGGGGCGTCCCCCGGCAAGGCCGCCGGAGGCAGAGTAATTTCATGGTAGTAAAAGGAGAATAACGGATGACAAATGATTACCTAATTACAGGAATAGATGAATCGGTCAAGCGAAATCCCCGGGAAATTGCTATAAAAAGCGAAACGCGATCGGTTTCTTATTTAGAGCTCGAAGAAAAATCAAACCGAATTGCCAATTTTATGCATGGGAAAATCAAAAAAACACCCCATGTTATAATCCTTCTCGATAGATCCCCTGAGTTAATCGAATCGATTATCGGTGTATTGAAAAGCGGGCTGGTATTTGTGCCTCTAAACCCGGGATTCCCTATAAACCGGGTAAAAAAGATGATCGAAGAGATTCACGCGGAGTGGGTAATTACTGCTGTAAAATATTATGATAAATTAAAAGATATTCATTCTGAAGGTGGGAACGGCCCCCAATTTAAGATGTTGTTAATCGATGGGGACGGGGATACCTGTGAATCTTCCGAAAATGTTTTTTTGCCGGAACCCGGCATAGAGGCCGCAGGGCTTGAATTTCAAAGGGAATTTAACGACCATTGTTATATCTACTTTACATCCGGTTCCACCGGGGTGCCCAAAGGCGTTTTGGGACGCCGGATGGGCCTGGCGCATTTTCTCCAATGGGAGATTAAGGAGTTCGCCGTCGATGAGCAGGTGAAAGTCAGCCAGTTGACGCCCCCCTCTTTCGACCCCTTTTTAAGGGATATTTTCCTGCCCCTACTGACCGGCGGCACATCCTGTATCCCCTCTAATGATACGCTGCTGGAGCCCCGGGCATTGATCCGCTGGATCGATAAAAATGAAATCACCTTCATACATACCATACCGTCGTTGTTTAAGGCGCTGAGCGCGGCAATCGACGACCCCGGTTGTCTCCACCATGTGAAGCATATCCTCCTGGCCGGGGAATTGCTGCGAGGCAGGGATATACACCGGTTTATCGAAATATTCGACCGCCGTATTCAACTGGTCAATGTGTACGGCCCCACGGAAACCACGTTAGCGAAATTTTTCTACCGGGTAAAACCAGGAGATGTGGAACGAAGCATCATCCCTGTGGGCAGCCCCATCCCGGGCGCCCAGGCGCTGATTTTAGACAGCAAACTGCACAAGTGCCGCATAGGGAAAAAAGGAGAAGTTTATATCCGCACACCTTTCAGGTCTGCCGGGTATTACAATGACCCCGGGTTGAATGAAAAACTTTTTATAAAAAACCCCTTTGGGAAAAATCCCCTGGATATCCTTTATAAAACCGGTGATTTAGGTTGTTTCCTCCCTGGCGGCGAAATCGAATTATCCGGCAGGGTGGATTTCCAGGTGAAAATCAGGGGAGTGAGAATCGAAACCGCGGGAATCGAGAATAGGTTACTGGAACACGGTGATGTTAGAGAAGTCGTGGTTCATGCCGCGGCAGAGGAAAGCGGCGACAAATATCTCTGCGCCTACGTAGTCCCTGCGCCCGGCAGGGAATCCAGCGCAGCAATCTTAAAGGAATTTTTAGCTAAGGATTTGCCCGATTACATGATTCCCGCCTATTTTGTTTTTTTAGACAGGATACCCCTGACCCCCAACGGGAAAGTAGACAGGAAAGCTTTGCCTGAACCGGGATTTGTCCGGGAGCAAGATTACACGGCCCCTACGAATGAAATAGAAAAAAAATTGGTAGAGATATGGGCGCAGGTTTTAGGCCGGAACCCGGAGCATATGTCTCAACTGCGGGAAATCATCGGCAGAGACGGTAACTTTTTTGAAATGGGCGGGCATTCGTTAAAGGCCACCATGTTACGCTCCGGGATTTTCAAGGAGTTCGATGTCCAGGTACCCCTGGGAGAATTATTTAACGTCCCCACCATAAAGGGCCTGGCGGAATATATAAGTACTGCCGCCCGGGATAAATTCGTATCTCTAAAACCCGTAGAAAAGAGGGAGTACTATGCGCTTTCCCCGGCGCAGGAACGGCTGTATGTGCTGCACCGGTTCGATACGGACAACACCGCTTATCATATAACCAATGTATTATCTTTAGAAGGCAGTATAGATAAAAATAAATTAGAAGAGACTTTTAGAAAGTTAATATGCAGGCACGAGAGTTTAAGGACCTCTTTTAAAATAATAAATGAAATCTCGGCCCAGGTAGTCCATGACCGGGTGGAATTCGAGAGCGAATATTATGAGTTAGAAAATAGGCAGGAAGCATCAAATATAATAGAGAGCTTCATACGCCCCTTCGATTTATCGCAAGCCCCGCTGCTGCGCGTCGGTCTAATAAAAGCAGGAGAAACAAAATACCTGCTGATGATAGACATACATCATATCGTTACGGACGGAACCTCCCAGTTAATATTGGTAAAGGACTTTTCATCTTTGTATGCCGGGCGGGAACCGGCTCCACTCAGGATCATGTATAAAGAGTATTCGCAGTGGCGGCAAAAGGAAGAAGTGATAGAGGCTCTCGAAAAACAGGAGGAGTACTGGGTCCGGGAGTTCCGGGGAGAAGTGCCTATATTAAATTTGCCCACCGATTATCCCCGCCCCCCGGAGCAGAGTTTCGCCGGCAGTAGAAGCGGTTTTGAAATAGATGAAAGGGGAACCGCGGCATTAAACCGGATAGCCCGGGACGAAGGCGTAACTTTATTCATGGTGCTGCTCGGTATATTCAACATATTTTTATCTAAGTTGAGCGGCCAGGAAGACATTATTGTCGGCACACCCACTGCCGGCCGCGGACACGCCGACCTGGAGCAGGTCATCGGCATGTTTGTCAATACCCTGGCTTTGTTTAACCAGCCCCGGGGGACTAAGACTTTCACTGCATTTCTAAAAGAAATCAAGGAAAAAACACTAAGCGCCTTTGAAAACCAGGACTATCCCTTTGAATCCTTAGTGGAAAAAATAGAACTGCAGAGGGATTTGAACCGCAATCCTTTATTCGATGTGATGTTTGTGCTGCAAAATCTTGCCGCATCGAGCGAAGAAACCGCGGGGCAAGCAGCAGGGAACCTGACTGTAAAGCCCTATCCTGTTGAACATAGGACAGCCAAATTCGATTTAACTCTTATTACCTATGAAAGAGGAGAAAAACTGGATTTTACATTTGAATACAGCACAAAACTGTTTAAAGAAGAGACCGTTCTGCGCTTTATCCGATACTTTAAAAAGATCGTATCGGCGGTAATCGAGAACCCCGGGGAAAAGATAGCCGCTGTAGAGATCGTAAGCGAAGCAGAAAAGAATAAACTATTGGTCGAATTTAATGATAGCGAAGA
>JAGLSW010000897.1 GCA_023135565.1 Candidatus Aminicenantota bacterium
GGAAAAGTTTTCATTTGGCCGTTTTGCCTTAAGGATTATCAGCATAAGCCACCAGGGTAAAACCGGGCGGCCTCTTCGGGGGTCGCCTGACCTTATCTACAACCCCACCAAAAAGAGGAAGCCATTCTAAAACCTTCTTTGATTTTCAGGTAAGCGTAACAACCGGGCGGCCCTTCCCGACGGGTCGCCCGGCCTATTTTGGCCTTATTTAGATTTAGTTTTGATTTGTCACGGGGTGCCGGTGGCCGGGTGTTGAACGCCTCTCACCCGGCCCTGCGCCTCACATAGGGCTTAACAATTGCATGAGACCTCGATTTAAATAGATTTTGTTTACGATTTACAGGCCGGGCGGTTTTACAGGGCTGCCCGGCTTTTTTTTTCTGACCGTGTGCCGGTCGCTCCTGGGGCTGGGGTCGCTGCGGCCCGGTCGATCACCGGGAAGAAAAAAGACCGGCTCTTTTACCCGCTGCGGCTTCCTGAAAAGGCCGGTTTATCCCTGTTCGATCGCTTTGGGTCGTGGTTGACAGCAAATCCAAACAGCGGTACAACTTTCAGTACAAACCCATACTGCTGTTTTCCCTTTTATAATTTTCATCTCGTCATAACTTAAACTTGAAATCATTTCTTTATTAAGGGCTAATTTTTTGGTCAAGCGTTTCTTTTTCATGGTTTACCTCCTGATAGAAATATTATACCAAATGTACGCTTTTTGTCAAAAAAATCAAACAAAATGAGAATTTTTTTTGAAAATTAAAAAAAAATTTGATAGAATACTCCCTGGAGGTTGCAATGAAAAAAATTATATGTAGCGCGATAAAGAAAAACATAAACAAAACAGGTATAATCATTCTGCTAATATTCACAATACTGGGGCTGTATGTAAACCATACAAATATGAATGAATACGAGAACATGCCAAAAGATGAGTTTATAAAAGCTGAAAAGAAAAAGTTTGATAGTTATTTTGTTTTACATCAATACGTTATCGCAGGATTTAAAACAATGTATATGCCTTCTCCTATTTCATCAATGTTCTGGGCTTCAACAAGCACTTCATCAAGCTTAACTGCTTCTGTTGATGCTGGTTACAAGCTTTATTTAAGTGGTGACGGAGAAAATGACGCGGGAAATCTTGACTTCTCTCGATATGCTATCATATTTTGGAGCATAGTTGCTCTTTCATTTGGTTGGTTAGCTTATAGGAAAAAGAAGTACTTAAAACAACTTATGAATCATAGCTCTAAATTTACCGTTTACTTTTCAATTCTTTTCGCCCGGTTAATCGTCATATTTCTATCACTATTAATTTTTGATTTCAGCTTGATTGCTCAGTGTAGTTTAAACGGTATTAACCTGAGTGCAGGTTTTATGGGCTATTTTCTTGTATACATAATGAATACAATTTTAGCAATCATAATTTTTCTTATTATTGGGGCTATATTAGGAATGATAAACAATGCTTTGCTGAGTTTTTCAATGACGTTTTTGGCATGGTTTGTTTTGGTAATAATGTTTCCAAATTCGATAAATTTAGACATTCATGAAAAACCGAAAATGAAAACGTACTATAAGAACGTAGCGAATAAGGTCGAGATAATTGCAAAAGGTGAAAAGGAATCACTTGAAAAAATACAAAAAGGTAACGGCAGAATTGAAACAGTTAGAGAATATATTGAGGGGTTAATAAACGGTGGTATTATCGAAAAAATAGAAACGGGTATGTTAGAAAAAATTAACAATAAGGCTAAAAAGATACAATTGCGGTGTATGTTTACTCCCGTAACTTTTTACCAATCAGTAAACAACGAATTGTCTTCAATGGGTTATAACGGTTACATTGAGTTCTACAAGTTTAATATACTTAACAAAAGAAAATTTTTAGAGCACTATCTTGCAAATCTCGAAACAGAAAAACTTGAACCATTTTTAAATGGTGATGAGTACATATATTACGCTAAACCCAGCCTGCCGGCATATTTCGGTTTAGGGTTGGCGGTTCAGGCTTTCTGGATAGTCCTTCTTTTCGCGGGCGGTTATATACTCTTTAGCCGGTCGATCTATCCCAAACCGGTAAACGCGAAAGCCTTTAAAGACATGAAGATCATAGACATACAACCAGGGAGGTTGGCTGTATTTCACTCTATTGACGGAAAAGAAGAGATTTACGAGCAGGCATATAACGCACTATCCGGAAAATGTGAGAAAAATTTCATCAAGATAAACGGCAAACATCCTGCCGGTGATTTTTTCTACCTACCTGACCGTAAACACATTCCAGAAGGGGTAATTCCTGAATCGGATGTACAAGCCCTTGAGTATGCAGCGGGAAAATCGAAAACTATCGTTTTAGATGGATTTGTCACGGCATACAAATGTGAAGAGACTAACCGCAAGATCAAAGAACTAAAAGAAAAAGGGCATGTATTTATATCTCTTGACTTGCAGCAGCAAATAAAGGAGATAGATCACAGCATCGAGCAATTTGGTGGAGATATAGAGATAAAAGACACATAAAGACCATTACGGTAGTATATATCCTGGAAAAAAAAACCGGCTCCCTGCCGGGGGACGCCCCCA
>JAGLSW010000898.1 GCA_023135565.1 Candidatus Aminicenantota bacterium
CAAACTCTCATGACGCTCTATCAATTCTAAAAATACCTGTTCGATTTTCTCTTTTTCGACCTCACCTTCTACCAACATTACTCCGGGCATGTTGTAAACACGGCTCTCACTCTCCATCTGCTGCAATATATATAACCTCTTCTGAGCCGGGGATAAAGGATAATATTCCTTCGGCTGCGCCGCTTCGATACCGGAATATTTACCACCTGCGCTGCCGCGAATATAAGCGGATAAGTCCCGGATGGAGGGCGTCCTGAAAATCTCTCCCAGCGGGATTTCAACATCACACTCTTTGTGGATGCGGGCCAGCAGGCGCGAGGCTTTTAAGGAATGACCGCCGGACTGGAAAAAATTGTCGTCTATGCCTACGGAATCCTGCTCTAAACCGAGTACCTGCGACCATACGCCTACCAACTTCTTTTCAAGTTCATCCCGGGGGACGGCATATTTGCTTCCGCTGTCGCCTATTCCCGGTGCGGGCAGTGCTTTAATATCTATCTTGCCGTTGGGATTTAAGGGCATCCGCTCTATAAATACAAAAGAAGAGGGAATCATGTAATCAGGCAGGCTGTGAGACAAGTATTCCCGCATCTCTTCACTGCCTGCTCCTTGCTCCTTGCTGCCGGAAACTATGTAGGCGCATAAGTAATTTTCTCCGCTCTTTTGCTGCCTGACCATAACAAATGCTTCTTTGACGGTTTCGTGTTTTAATAACCTATTCTCTATCTCGCCGGGTTCGATGCGGAAGCCCCTGATCTTCACCTGGAAATCTATCCGGCCCACAAACTCAACTGTGCCGTCAACAAGCCAGCGAGCTAAATCGCCGGTGCGGTAAAGAGTGATTGGTGAGAGGTGAGAGGTGAGGGGTGAGGAGTGAGGGGTGAGCCCCTTAGAGGGCGGGTGCGCCGCACCCTTAATAAACTTTTCGGAAGTGAGTTCCGGGTGGTTTAAATAACCCTGCGACAGGCTGTCCCCGCCGATATACAACTCTCCGGTAACTTCTAAAGGCACGGGGTTGTTATACCTGTCCAATATAAAAAGATTGTTGTTGGCAATAGGGGGGCCGATGGGGATGCAGGATAACTTTTCGTAAAATTCATATTTGGTTTTATCTATTTCCAATACGGCGGCCATTATAGTGGCTTCGGTGGGGCCGTACATGTTGTATACGCGGCAGTCCTCGTTCACCAAACCGAAAGCGCGCCGCACCAAATCTAAAGTAAGCTTCTCGGCTCCTATGGCTAAGTGCTTCAGGCTCGATAATTCAGCACCGCTGTGGGTCAGGCTCTGAAATTGTGTAGGAGTAATAAACAGCGCCGTAATCTTGTTTTCATTTAGAAAATCCATATAAGCGGGAGAATCGAGCATCACGTCTTCCTGCACCATATACAAACCGGCTCCTGAGGTGAGAGCAATAAATATTTCCCAGACCGACCAGTCGAAATAATAAGAGAGATTCTGTACTACCCTGTCCTGCGAATCCAATCCTAAAAACTCATAACCCCAATGCATCAGAGGACAGAAATTGGCGTGGCTGATAGGCACTCCTTTGGGCTCACCGGTGGAACCGGAAGTGAAAATAACATAAGCCGTATTCTCAGCAAAAGTTTTTGCGGGGGTCCAGGGGGCAGTTTTTTCAAAAAGCGCCCCCTGGCCGCCGGAGGCAAGATCGTCTAAGAAAATCGTCTCTACGGGCCATTTTACCGGCTGCTTACTTTTACTAAATATAGCGCTGGTGGTGAGCAGCTTCTTTACACTGCACTCCCGGAGAATATACTTCGTCCTCTCTGCCGGGGCTTTGGGATTCAAGGGCACATAACCGGCGCCTGTTTTCAAAATACCTAAGATCCCGGTTATCATCTCTATAGTCCGGCCTGCCAAAATACCGACCAACTCATCCGCCCCTACTCCTTTCTCAAGCAGGTAACCGGCCAACAGGTTCGTTTCTTCATCCAATTGCTTATAGGTTAGTTCATGCAATCCCGGCGGGCCTTGCCCTATTTCCGCTGATCTGTAACCCACTAAAGCGATATTATCCGGGAATTTTTCTACCTGTCGGGCAAACAACTGTGGGATGGTTTTATCACCGGGATAATCGGCTTCACGAAAATTAAATTCGATTAATAACTGTTTCTTCTCCCGCCCGGATAACATTTCCACTGCACTGATCTCTTTGCCGGGCGCTGCAATCAACTCCTGCAATATACTGCAAAAATGAGCGGATAACCGCCCTACTACTTCTTCTAAAAATAAACCGGTATTGTAAATAAAGTTTATTTCTATCTCTTCCGATAAAGCAATCGCCAGGGTAAGATCATAGTTGGTCATCTCGAACATTGAATAAGATTCTATACTTAATCGACTGCTTTGCAGTGCTGCTGCATCCAGGGGATAATTCTCTATCACTACGATGGAATCGAATAGCTCTTCCGTGCTGTCTAAGGGGCTGTACGCCTTTATATCCACTAACGGGGTGGTTTCATACTGCTCCCGCTTTTGCACTGCTTTATTGACTTTTTTGAGTAGGTCAGCTATCTTCTCACCACTTTCGCTTTCTACTCGCAGCGGCAGGGTATTGATAAATAACCCGACCATATCCTCGATACCCTTTATCTTCGCCGCTCTGCCCGCCGACGTGGCGCCAAAAATCACACCGCCGCTGTTATTATACTTTTGTAACAGGATGCCGTAAGCACTGTAAAGCAAAGAGGCGGGGGTGACTTTGTGTTCCTTAGCAAAATCCTCCAACTTTACCCGGAAATCTTTAGTCAACCGGGTTTTAAAATTTCCGGCAGCGCCGACTTCCCCGCCTCCGGGCCGCTTTACAGACAACACGGTGGGGGCGTCGAATCCGGCTAAATAATTCTTCCAGTACTTCTCCTGTTCACCCTGATCCCGGTCTTTTAGCCATTTTATGTACTCTTTAAACTTCGTTTTGACCGGTTTTTGCGGCTCTTTCCCGGCTGCCAAAACCTCATAAGCAGCAAAAAACTCCCGCAAAATAATCCCGTTACTCCAGCCATCATAAAGAATATGATGATTACTAACGATCATTTCATATTGCTCTGCCTCTATTTTACACAGCGTGACCCGGAAAGGCACTTGCGTTAAATCGAAGCACCCGGCGGGTGAACCCTCTAAGCCGCTTCGCGGCAGTACAGCAGGGACAGGATGCCGGGGGTCCGATAAAAAATCATTATACCTTATCTCCGGCCGGTGCTCTTTTAACACCATCTGCACAGGCTCTTTCACCTTCCGCCAGCGAAACACCGTGCGCAGCAGCTCATTGTTCGCCACCACAAAACCCCAGGCTTTTTCAAAGAGTTCGATTTCTATACTGCCGGAAATTCGCAGGTTTAACTGCTCGAAATAAAGATCGCCGGCGGGATTCTTCAAATAATAAAAGAGCATCCCCTCCTGCATGGGAGTCAATGCATAAATGTCTTTAATCTTTTTTTTATCCAATTTTTCCATTTAATGTCCTTAACTTATCGAAAAATATTTATAAGCCCTCCAGCCGGGTTTTTTTCTCATATTTTTTCCTCCTATTTTATATTATTTTGAAATAAAATCCTCATTTTAATGAATCGATCAATTCTATCAATACCCATTCTAACAGGTAATTGTAGGCTTCGTTAATTTCAATCTTATCAGCGCTCTCTTTCAAAACGCCCCAGGCAATATAATTTTTTACTAATCCTGAAAACCAATTCAAAAGATCGCTGCCGAATCGTTGGGTTATCACCGATTTATATACCGGGCTGTTGGATTTCCATTGGGCCAGTACATACCAGGTAAGCTGTTTTTTGGGGGTCATCTCGTAAGAGTGTTTTATAGGAAGTTTCCCTGCTTCCACAGCAGCAATGTACGCCTCATGATCCGGTAGGGTTTCATAAAAGTGGTCCGCGGCGTAATTATGCAGGGCGGGACCAAAGGCAATGCAGGGAGATTGTTTTTCCCAACGTTCCCGGTACACCACTGTATCCTTCACCTGGGGCAGCAGGAACCAGCCGATAAGGTTTTCTTTGTAACCGGCGCCTTCCAACATCTTTTTTGCTTCCTCGTACATCCTGCGGCACATGCGTTCATCGGGGAACTTCTCCGGTTGTTCCCGGAAAGTACTGATAATGGCCGGTACGTCGCGAATATCCAGGCGATAGATGGTAAAGGATTGGGCGCCCGTATCGATCCCGATCTCTACCGATTTCAGCCAATCAGCGAGACTTTGCTCATACAGCCCGTAGATCAGGTCTATGTTCACCGATGGGAATCGCGGCACCACTTCTTTAAGCATATTTTCGGCTTGCTCGGCAGTGTGCTTACGATCCACTACCTTCAGTATGCGGTCGTCGAAGGACTGGATGCCGAGGCTTAAGCGGTCTACATATTTCTCTAAAATGTCGATCTTCTTGGGCCTGAGAGTGATAATACTGGATTCGACACAGACTTCGCAGTCGCCGTTTCGACCGTAGCGGCCTACCCAGAATTCCAGGGCTTCTTCCAACAGGTTGGTGGGAATGACCGTGGGAGTGCCGCCGCCGAAATAAATAGAATTGATATTGCGGTTTTTTAGGTCGATCTGCTCATCCATTATGTGGGCAAGCTTTTGTTCCGCCGACAGCATCCGTTTCAACTCGTCCTGTTTCAATACCGGACCGCGGTAGTAATGGCAGTAAGAGCAGTGTTCTATACACCAGGGGAAATGGACATACAGGGTGAAATCCTTATATTTGCCGTAAAGGTCGAGGATAGAATCCTGCTGCGAATCATCATAGGGGACCGGGGCGGCTGCACCGGCAGCAGCAATATCCTTTAAAATAGTGAACCGGTAATTCGTACCGTCTTTGCCGTCAAAATAATTATCGGGCAAAGCTGCTGTGAAAATATCATTTTTTCTCATTATTTAATCTCCTTTTTTTGTTTTAATACTTCACTAAATTTGCGGGCAAACTCCACAATCTGTCCCTTATCTCGAAATATAGAGTGATGATCTCCTTTTATTTCATGATAGATTACCGGGTTGTGGCAATAATCACCCCAATAGTCTTCCCTGTCCGGGTTATCCTCGACCCTGAAGTAATGGATCGGGGTATGAATCTTCCCGGCCGGGATATAAAAAGAACCTCCATAACCGAAAGTGCGGATGGCATTCATAAACTGGACCAATTCTTCACCGTTAAGAGATTGATAATTGGGTATGGCTTTTTCGTTCTCGATGAGCAATTGCCTCAGCCCTTCCACCAGCGTCTCATCGCTTTTCAAGATATCCACGGCAAAAGTCCAGAGCTGTTCCATATCAGCCATTTCCTCTAATACATCTGCCTTGCCGATGTGACCCAAAAAATTCTTTAGAAACGCTTTTTCGGTTTCCGGGGTAAACTGCGGTCGTGGTTCATCTATCCTCCCATTGGGACCGGAACAATCGAAGAATGCCAAAAAGGCCAATTCTTCACCCATTTGTTCCAATTGCAGCGCCATCTCGATGCCCCAATTACCGCCGAAAGACCAGGTGCCTAAGTAATAAGGGCCGTGAGGCTGGATTGTTTTTATCTGCCGGATATAGCGCGCCGCTACTTCCTCTATAGTCACATTTTGAGGGGTGTAATTTTTTAGTTTTTCGGCTTCGATGCCCCAAATATTATAGGGGGTTCCTGCTTTTATGCTGAAATCCAGGTAGGCGCCCACATCTCCGCATATTTCATGTACCAGGAAGATGTTTCCTACAGCCTTTTTCGGTCGATGTAACATTACGAAGTTGGCTGGAATCTCCGGGGCGGCGGTGACTTCCTCACCGGTTAGGGCCTTACTTTCCGGGTAGTGGCTGCTGAAGTGCAGGGCAAATTCACCTACTGTGGGGGCTTCGAATACGCCGGTGACATGGATGATCTCTCCCAACTCTTCTTTGAATTTGTTGACAAACATGATGGCTTTTAAAGAATCGACGCCCATTGCCGGGAGATCGTCATTAATGCCGATGGGCCTGATTCCCAGCAATTCTTCCCACATCCGTACCAAAATTTCTTCCGCTTTGTTTCGGGGCGGCATATATGGGATTTTGCTTTCGGGCCTGTCTTTGAAGACTGCGGGCGATTGTTCTCGTTTCGCAAAGTTTACGGCTCCTTCCCGGGCCTGCGCTTGCAGCGCCGTGAGCGGGAGATCGATACTGTAATACTGCTTTTCAAAAGGATATGAGGGTAAAGGAACACGGTTCCGCTCCTCTCCCACATTAAAATCCTGCCGGTCTATTTCGACTCCATTTAACCATAAGTCCCCGATTTCCTGTAGCAGGTCCCGCGGCGGCGGTTTTTCCCGGCGCGCTTCGGCTAATAATTTTGCCATGGTTTGTTCCTGTCCCGGGTCTTGCCCGTCCAGGTCGTGCGTTCGACCGGGTGTGCCGGTTTCCAACCGGCGGACTGCTTCCTCGACACTGCTGCATATCACCATTCGTCGATAATCCCAGGCCCTGCGTCCTACCTGCAGAGTATATGCGACATCGGCGAGATTCACAGCGGGGTTTTTCTTTAGGTATTCGATCAGGTTCCCGGTCATTGTTTTTAGGGCGGTTTGGGTTTTGGCGGAGAGCGGGAGTAAATAGTAGTTACCTGGATCATCGCTATCAGTCCCGGGTTTCTCGGCTGATCCCGGCACGATTCCGGGGTTGTACTCCTCCAATACCACATGGGCGTTGGTGCCGCCGATGCCGTAGGCGCTGATCCCGGCCCGGGCCCCGTCGCAGCCGGGTGCGGGCTGCCATTCTTTTAATTCGGTATTCACATAAAAGGGACTGTTTTCAAAGTCGATGGCGGGGTTGGGGGTTTCGAAATTCACGGCTGGAGGAATGAGCCGGTGGTTTAAAGCCAGGACAGTTTTAATAAAACCGGCGACACCGGCGGCGGCGTCCATGTGCCCGGTATTGGCTTTGACAAAGCCGATGGCACAGGAGTGTTTCTCATAAGCCGGGGTCTTTGCCGGGGATATAAATGCCTTTTTTAAGGCTTCGATTTCGATGGGGTCGCCCATGGCGGTGCCGGTGCCGTGGGTTTCGATATAATTGATACTGGCGGGTTCCACCCTGGCGGCCTTGAGTGCAGCGCGAATAACCTCTGCCTGGCCTTCTACGCTGGGTGCGTTATACCCGGCTTTACGATTGCCGTCATTATTAACGGCGCTGCCTTTGATGACGGCATAGATAAAATCCCGGTCTTTTACCGCTTTCACCAGCCGTTTCAATAGGACGACGCCTGCGCCGCTGCCGGAGGCCATGCCGTCGGCCTTTGCATCGAATGGACGGCAGCGGCCATCGGATGACATGAGCATGCCTTCCTGGTAAACATAACCGGTTTTGGCGGGCAGCGGCAGGGATACGCCCCCGGCCAGCGCCATATCGGTTTCACCTGTCAATAAGGCGCGGCAGGCCATGTGAATGGCAACCAGTGAGGTGGAACAGGTGGTATTTATCGAGATGGCCGGGCCTTTTAAGTTCAGCTTATAGCAAATATTGGCAGTAAAATGATTATTGTTTAAATTCCCTATTGCCATGGATTCGGCGCCGCCGGCGGTTTGCAGTAAATGACCTACTTTCCAATATAAATTGGGGGCATACCCGGCATAAAGCCCGATTAAACCGCTGTAAGTGCGGGTGTCGTAAGCGGCGTTTTCCAATGCATGATAGGCGCATTGGTGGAATATTCGCACCTGGGGGTCCATGACTTCCGCTTCACGGGGGGTATAATTAAAAAACGCGGCATCGAAATACTCGATGTCTTCCACACATCCCCTGGCTTTAACATAATTGGGCTGTTTAATTAGTTCCGGGTCGATACCGGCTTCGATCAATTCTTCATCTGAAAAGAAGGTGACAGATTCCACCCCGTTTTTCAAATTCTCCCAGAAAACATCTATATCAGCGGCCCCGGGGAACCTGCCGGCCATGCCGATAACAGCTATCTCTAATCCGGTTCGAGTGCTTTTTGGTTTTTTTTCTTGCATATTAATTCTCCTCGTCTAATTCATTTAGCATTTGAGACATGAAATCTATTCCTTCATCGATCAATTCGCTTCGTTCGGCTGTTTCCTGTTGGGACATTTCTTCCCCCTTCCCGGATAAATAGCGTTCCAGGGTGCTGATGGTAGGATAGGTAAACAAGGTCACTACAGGTATCTCCCGGTTTAGATTTTCCTTCAACCGGCTGCTCACTTTAACGAAATCTAAAGAATTTCCTCCTAAGTCGAAAAAATTATCATGGATGCCGACTTTCTCCCGGCCCAGGACTTCCTTCCAGATTCCCGCTATGGTTTTTTGGATACCGGTTTCGGGGGCTTTATATGTGCCGCCGGTATGGAAGTCCGACTCTGAGGGCTGCGGCAGCTTGCTGCGGTCGGTTTTCCCGTTGGGTGTCAGGGGTATTTCGTCTATTTTTACAAAACAGGCGGGAATCATATAATTGGGCAGCTCCCCTTCGAGATGCTCTTTCAATGCCTGCACGGGGAGGATTTCCTGTACCTGTACCGGGGCAGTAAAATAGGCGCATAAGTACTGCCTGCCGCTGTTTTCCCTGTCGATTACCACTGCTTCTTTTATACCGGGGTATTCCTTGAGACGGTTTTCGATTTCCCCTAACTCTACCCGGAATCCGCGGATTTTTACCTGCTGATCCACCCTGCCGAGAAATTCGATACTGCCGTCAGGCTGCCGGCGGGCTAAATCCCCGGTTTTATAGGTCCTATAGGACTTATTGGACTCATAAAAATCAAGCTGGAACTTCTCCGCGGTGA
Source organism: Candidatus Aminicenantota bacterium (assembly GCA_023135565.1). Lineage (GTDB taxonomy): Bacteria > Acidobacteriota > Aminicenantia > UBA2199 > UBA2199 > JAGLQA01. Next base: position 8,776 of record JAGLSW010000898.1, read on the forward strand.
GTTCTGGGCGGTTCAAATAACCACGGGCCAGCCCATCGCCGCCGATGTATAACTCTCCCGTCACTCCTATGGGCTGCAGGGAATAGTTACGGTCGAGAATATATACCTGGGTATTAAGGATAGGTGTGCCGATATCTATTTTACCTGCTTCGGTTAAATCTTTAATAGTAGACCAGACGGTGGTTTCCGTGGGGCCATACATATTGTGAATCTTCCCTTTGAATCGCTGCTTTACTTCCTTAAATAGATCCGTGGGAAAGGCTTCGCCTCCCACCATTAGTTCCGCTGCATGACGCAGCCCTTTTAGGTCTTCATCGGCTAATTGTAACATTTTAAGCCTGGAGGGGGTAAATTGCAGCATTTTCACGTTATGTTTGACTATCAGTTCCGCTAATGCAGTAGGTTCCCCCTGCTGCCGACTGTCGGCCAGGATGATTTTTAACCCTTTCGCTAAGGGCAGGTAGGTCTCGAGGACGAATATATCGAAAGATATAGTAGTGACGCCCAGGATGGTTTCCCGGGGCAAAAAGGGAATCCGCTCGTCTACGCCGTAGATAAAGTTGACTACATTATGGTGTTCGATCATCACCCCTTTGGGTTTGCCGGTAGAACCGGAAGTATAAATAACATAAGCGAGACGACCGGCCTCCCGGTGGGAACCGCTGCGCCCGGCTAATTCGGCCGGTCTCTTTTTTTCCCGGTTTTCCTGCGCCGGGACCGGGTCTAAGTAGATGGCTTCGACCGGCGGATACTTCGTCTCAGCGGCGACCTTTTCTTCATACAAATTGCGGCTGGTGAGGAGGATTTTCGCGGCGCTTTCACGAACCATATATTCTTTTCGATCTTCCGGGTAAACCGGGTCGATGGGCATGTAAGCGCCTCCGGCTTTCAATATCCCCAATAGACCGGTTATCATTTCAACGTGACGTTCTACCAAAATGCCTACGATGGTGTCGCTTTCGACTCCCTTTTCCATTAATTCATAAGCCAACCGGCTGGATTTTTCGTGCAATTCCCTATAGCTGATTTGTAAGCCCTGCCCGGTGCCCGCTTCCAGGGATGAACCGGTAACGGCAATATAGTCCGGGGTCTTCTCCACCTGCTGGGCGAATAATTCATGGATGGCCTTTTCCTTTGGATAGGCCGCGCTCGTATCGTTAAACTCATATAATAAGCGGTTCTTCTCTTCTTCCGACAGAAGCGTTAAAGCCCTGATTTCCAGGTCTTTATCCCGGAGAACCTGCTGGAATGCTTCCCGGAAATGACCGGCCAGCCGTTCTATAAAATCGGCGCCATATACATTTTCATTGTACTGGAATGTGATTTTTAAACGATTCGTTCCCATCAACAGGATATTAAAGTCATAATTGGTTTGTTCGAATATTTCCACGCCGGTTAATATAAAAGACGATTCGCTGCTCTTGTTTTTTCCGCTGCCGTATCCTTCTATTTGTTCGGCAATGGGGTAATTCTCAAATATAAAAATATGATCGATTAGGTTTTGCTTTAATGCACCGGCAGATTGAATGTCGGCTAAAGGATGGTAATGATGCGGTTCTGCGGCAATGGCTTCTTCCTGGACCCGTTTAAGCAGTTGGGAAAACTTCATTTCCCCGGCAAAACGTATGCGCACCGGGATGGTGTTGATAAATAAGCCTACCATGGCTTCCACGCCTGCCAATTCAAAGGGTCGCCCGGATACTACGGAACCGAATACTACGTCTTCTTTGCCGTTGTATTTCCCTAAAACAATTCCCCAGAGGGCCTGGGTCAGGATATTTAAAGTAACATGACTTCCGGCTGCCAGCTTGTTCAGTTCAGCGGTCTTTTCCTCGTCCAGTTCGAAAAAGGACTTTCGATTTCTATACCCGGGCTGCTCCTCTTTTTTCGTTACCGGGGTTGTTTTGGGCACGCCGGTTTGTTCCGCAAAGGCGTCTAAGTAACCGGCCCAATAGGCGGCGGATGCTTCCCTGTCCTGCTTTTCGAGCCATTGGGTATAGGTACTGAAGGGTTTCGTTTGCGGCAGCCGGTGGGGTCTGTTCCCCAAATAAGCGCTGTATATTTCAAAAAACTCGCTGTTCAATATGCCGACACACCAGCCGTCCATCAATATATGAAAAAAACTCCAGGTGATCTCATACTCCGTTTGCTCCAACCGGAATACGGCCACTCGCATCAACACATCTTTACTCAAATCAAAAGAATGCCCTTTGTCTTTGGCTTTAAATTCGCGGACAAAATTCTCCTTTTCCTCCCTGCTGCTTAGACTGCTTATATCTTCATAAGAAAAATCCACCCGCCTGTTTTTTAAAACTATTTGTATGGGACGTTCGATATCTTTATGAACAAAGGCAGTGCGCAGTACATGGTGACGCTGCACCAGTGTAGACAAACTTTTTTCCACCAAGCCGGTGTCCAGTTCTCCTTGCAAACGGTAAGAGGTTTGTTCAAAATATGAAGCGGAGGAATCATCCACTAATGCATGAAATAACATCCCTTCCTGCATGGGGGTTAAAGTGTAAATATCTTCTACATCCGGGTATGAGACCATTAAACGGTCGATGGTGCCGATGGGCAAGCCTTTATAAGTGAAATCGCTGGGGGTGTGTTCTATATTTTCTTGCCCGGAACAAAAGGCGATAAGCTGCTTGAGTTCGGATTCAAAAAATCCGGCTAATGCCTTAACGGTATCTGTTTTGAAATGGGTTTTGTTATAAGACAACGTCATAGATAAACGGTTTCCCGCTGTCATGCCGTTTATTTCCAGGTCATATTCCCGCCGGTTTCCCGGGCCCTGCGTGTTCCCTACAGGCTCTGCGGCCATTTTAAACGAAGAGATTTGCTCGACGTCGGCGTCAAATTGCCCTAAGTAATTAAAAATAATTTGCGGTTTTAGTTTAAATTCGATATCTTCTTTGTACTCCGCCCCGGTGAGATATTTCAAAATCCCATAACCGATGCCTTTGTGGGGAATCTGTCTTAATGTCTCTTTGACCTCCTTTACCTGGCGGCCGGGATCACCGGCATAGGAAACATCCAACAGCACCGGGTATTCAGTGGTAAACCAACCGACCGTGCGGCTGATATTCATGTCTTCAAGTATATCTTCCCTGCCGTGACCTTCCAGGGCGATTAATACTTGCTCCGGGGCGAAGCTTTTCTTCAGGGCTAAAGCCAATGCGGTCAATAATATATCGTTAATCTCAGTGTTATAAACCTTGTTTACTTCGTTTAAAAGTAGACCGGTTTCCTCTTCTTCTAAACTAAAGGTGATACTGCGGGCGTCTGCCGTATAATTCTCCTGCACCGGGAAATCCTTGGCTAAATCCGGCACGGTTTGGGATTCCAACCGGGCCCAATAAGATTTCTCTTTCAAAAAAGTTTTACTGCCTGCGTACTCCTGCAATTTTTCCGCCCAGTGCTTAAAAGAATCTGATTTTGCCGGTAAAGCAGGCTGTTCTCCTGCTGCATACCCGGTATATAATGTTTCTATATCTTCGAATAATATGCGCCATGAAATACCGTCGATAATCAGGTGATGAAGGGCTATCAATAAGCGGTCGCCGTTTTCTAAATGAAATAATCCTAATTTCAGCAGCGGCCCCTTCTCCAGGTCCATACCGGCATGGATTTCGTTTATTTTGGTTTCAAGTTCTTCCAGGCTGTTTTCCCGGTTTCTTAGATCGTACTCATCGAGAGAGAGGGGGAAATCCAACCCATGAGCGGTTTGCACCACACTGCCGCTTTCCGGGTTTATTTCATAAGTGATGCGCAGGGCGTCATGATGCTCCTGCAGCCTGGAAAATACCTTTTTCACTACTTCTTTGTCGAATCCCCGCGGGGCATAAAACATCACGGCCTGGTTATAATGAAACGCTTCACTGTGACCGGCATTAAAAAATATCCGCTGCATGGGGGTTAAGGGGATGACCCCGGTAACGGCGGATTGATCGGGGATACGCAGCAATTTTTCGACGTGGGGCGCCAATTCCGCTATGACGGGGTAGCGGAAAAGGTCTTTCATGTCGAGCTTATAACCGGCGCTGTTCATGCGCGACATGATCTGGATGGATTTGATGGAATCTCCACCGATATGAAAAAAATTATCGTTTGTGCCGATATTATCCCTGCCGATAACTCCCTGCCATATCTCCGCCAACTGTTTCTCGATTTCGGTTCGCGGCGCTGTATAAGTTTCGACCGCTTCCCCGCCGGGATCGGGCAGGGCTTTCGTGTCGATCTTGCCGTTGGGTGTCAGGGGTATTTTTTCCAATTCCAAAAAATAGGCGGGCACCATATAATTAGGCAGCAGGCGGGATAAATACTCTTTTAATAAGCCGGGTTCAAAAGCAGACCGGGCTTGAGAATGAGGCACGATATATGCGCAGAGATAATTAGAGCCGCTTTCGTCCTGCCGTACCTGGACCAGGGCTTCTTTTATGTCCTCATGCCTCATTAAACAGTTCTCGATTTCACCGGTCTCTACCCGGATGCCGCGGATTTTTACCTGGCTGTCCAACCTGCCTAAAAATTCCAGGTTGCCGTCAGGAAGCCAACGCGCCATATCACCGGTTTTGTATGTTTTTTTGCCTTCGGCGACAAGGGGGCTCTTTTGGAAAACCCCACTGCGTGGGGAAGCGTTTAGGGTTTTGTTAGCGATTGCCGGGGATTTCGCTTTTATTTCCCTCAATCCGGGGGTTATAGGCTGCCCGCGCCGCGGGTCCCCCT
>JAGLSW010000899.1 GCA_023135565.1 Candidatus Aminicenantota bacterium
CTGGAAAGACGCCGCTTAGTTTTTTTCATTATATGTTATGCTGTCGTACCGGGGACGAGTGCGTCCGCTCTCTGATTTTCCCGACGAAAGTCGCCATTTTTTCCAGGAAAGTCAGCCTCGTTTTTTCAAACCAAAATCGCTTGAACAAAATGTTCGCCTTTTTTTGCCCAAAATCCAGCCCGGATAGCTTATTGGCGAGCGACAACAACAACAATCATTTTTTTCTAAATCTCATTATTAAGAACAAATTTATTAAAGGTACTATTGAAAATGTAATAGTTCTCAAAATTAATTCAAGAAAAGTGACTTCGCTGTAATCACTGTAAAATGGTAAAGATGAACCGGCTTTATAATCAAAAAAGATATATTGAATTAAATTTAATATAACCATTAATGCTGTGATAGCTATTTGGACAATAACGATAATCTTATTTTTTTTATAAAGAAAATTCTGGAAAAATTTTTTTCGCATAAACAAAATATAAACAATAAGAAATAGTAAGTTTTCCCACAACATGTAACCTATAACCTTATGGGGCCAACTTAATTCAAACCACATAGCATGCTGCATTTTTTTACTCCTTTTATAATAAAGATATATATGGAATCACCAAAAAAATAGATGTTTTATTTTTTTTTATATCTTGATATATCAAACTTTGGATTCCTTTTATATTCATTTTCAAAATCTAAAATAGCTCTATCAATTTTTTTTGAATCTATTCTTTTTGCAAATTTCTTCCATACTCCATAGTGAGAGCTCTCACGTGTGAAAATATCAGTAAGCCACCAAAGGCGACTTCGAAATGGCCACCATGCAGGGAAAAACTTTCTTCTCAACGGATGTATTGGTTCTAAAACTGATCTTGCAAAACTTTTACATTCATCAGGTGTACTAAATCCTTGGTTTTCGGCATTTTTTAGAGCATACAATGTTTCAAGAAAAAGCAGTTTATATCCCACTATATGTTCTTTTTCATGATCTGAATGCTTCTTTTTGCTGCGATTTTCTTTCAAAAAAATAAATGTTGACAACTTAAAATCAAATCTTGGATAGTATTTATCATTTTCAGGCACTATTTTAAACTCAATGTCTGATGCACGTAAATTCAGAACAATTCCAGCTTGAGATTCAATTCCCCCTAAATATCTTTTGATATCACCATATGGAAACTGCTTTAGACTCTTTGATTCCTTTTTAAGAGATGGGTCTTCTATAAGAGATGGGTCTTCTGCATATACTCCATGATATTTCCAGGCATAAGTTAATAGACCCAAAGGATCAATAAAATTAACTGGATTCATTCCAAACCCCTGGTATAGGTTCATCGAGTCTGCATACCCCATGGGGTCGTTTTGTAGAAATCTGCCCATGATGGGGTCGTAGTAACGTGCTCGATAATAGTAGAGATTGGCTGTTTTATCGTACCGGCGGCCCTGGAATAAGTATTCATTGCCGATAGTGGAGGTGGAGATAATTTCACCGGAGGAATCGGTAATCGTAGGCATGCCGAAGGTGTCATAGGATATTCGTTCGACCAGATCGCCGCTGCTGCCGGTGATGGCGGTGACTGAACCGATGGCATTAGTATGATAATAATAGGGTATTGGATTGCCCGATTCATATTTATCTACGCGGAGGATTTCGTCTATGCCGTTTCCGTAGACATATTGTTTTAATACCTGGTTCGATGAGTTGCGTTCTTCGATAACTTGATTAAAGTCGTAGAAATACTTCGTGGTACTGCTGCCGGTTGTTTTTTCCACTCGACGGCCAAAGGGGTCGTACCTGTAATTGACATCGATGTTTAAATCCTGCGCCGATAAAAGCTGATTCTTGTAATCATAGGTGAACTGTTGAACGCCTTTCTGTGTGGTATTGCCGTTCTGATCGTAAGATAAACCCCACTCGTCAAAGCGGGTGTATTGATTTAATTTTAAATTATTACCTTCAATGCTGTTAACAATCTCAGTGGTTTGCTCGTTTTGCGATTCGACGATTTTTAAGATATTATCGACTTTATCAAAATGGTAGTTTTTTTGTTTCTCGAACTGATCGGTTTCGGGCGTGGTTGGTTCGGGGCTGTTAAACCTGATGTTCTTGAGCCGGTACACTTCATCATA
>JAGLSW010000009.1 GCA_023135565.1 Candidatus Aminicenantota bacterium
AGCGGCTCATAGGCTCCCCACGCAGTGGGGCTTTTGAAAAAGTTTGATCAAGACTTTTGTTTAAAAAAGCGAAAAGCAAAAACACCTCCTTGCCGCGAAGCGGCTCATTGGCTGGGGTCGCCGTCCCCTCAATACCTGTCCGGCGCTCCACCGGCCCCCGGAATATTAAAATCTAATACTGTGGCAATAAACTTAACCCCCGATTCTACGGTTTCCTTCACTCCATCCAACTCCGATGTCATGGGCGATTCCACCCGGACTGCTATGTCCTCTATAGGAGCTTCGGGGAGCTTGAGTTCGAGCACGGTTAGACCATTAAAAAGATTGTTATTAGTACCGGCGTCACCGGGCGGGATAACCTGGAATATGATACCTAACGATACTGCCAATACCAACACGGTTGCCGCTAAAACAGGCCGCGGCAAAAAATAAGGCCTGCGGCGCAGTACGGGCTGCGTTTTCCGCTCCCGGTCTACAGCGGAGATAATACGTTCTTCCAGGCCCTTATCCCGGCCCTGGAAAAATTCCCCGGCCTCTTCCGTCAGCCTGTGAGTTAAAGATACGGAGACACGGGAAAATTCCCGGCAGTCATCACAGCGGTGCAAATGACGAGTTACAAAACCGGGCAGTCCTTTGCCCGTATCTTCAGCTTGCGATATTAATAGTTTATATATTGAACAAAACATTTTGTAACCTCCTAAATTTATTTCTTGCCTTCGGCGACCAGGGGGCGCTTTTGAAAAACTGCCCCCTGGACCCCCGCAAAACTTTTGTTAAACTGCGCTGCAGGGACCTGCTCGACCAGCTTTAACCGGGCCCGGTGCAGCAAAACACGAACATGAATGCCCGTCTTTTTCATTACCCGGGCAATCTCTTTTACCGGCATGTCTTCCACATATCGCAAGTAAAGCGCCCGGTACTGGTCCTTCTGCAAAGCCCGGGCCGCACTCCATATGTTTTGAAAAGTTTCCCGGCGGATCATACTCTCAGCAGGGCCGGGTACGTCGGCGGCAGCTTCGAATCCTGTCTCAACTTCCCGCTTCTTCCGGTAATAACTAATAGCCAGCCGCCCGGCTGTGGTGTATATCCAGGTGGAAAATTTATAATCCGGGTCGTAACGGCCGATACTGCGGTAGATTTTCAGGAAGGTTTCCTGCACTAAGTCTTCGGTGTCCTGGTCGGTGGCGATCTTGGGCCTGAGATAAAAAAACAACCGCTGACTGTAACGGTAAACCAGTTCTTCAAAATAAAAATGAGAGCCGGCCCCTGCCCTGAGGGCCAGCTCTTCATCACTCAGTTGTTTAACTGTCGAGTTATTTTTCATTTATCTTAACGGGACTGCGTCCTCGAATACCGGACACCCTAAAAACCGATATTAAAACCTTTGCGGTCTTCCAGCATATTAACCAACTGCTCGGAAGGATAACTGAATTCCATGGTCACTACGTTTCCTTTTATCGTGGTTGTCAAGGCTTCTAAGAGCTTCCAGCGGAGGTCCTGTTTTTCGCTTTTTTGCATCTTGGCCATGGCAATTAATCCATTCACTACCTGCTCGATATTTTTGGCTGTTTCCGGCGAATCGGTGGTCATCTTTAGCTTCATGTTGAGATCGGCATTCTTTTCTAAAACCAGGAAAAAAGCCATGCCGGTTTTTTGCAGGATTACGGGTCTCTTGTTCCCGGCTAAGGCGGAGATATCATCGGCGACGGCTTTGAAAAATGCGCCGGAGGGCATCTCTTTTAAGTGTGCCATCAGCTTCGTTTTGGTGATGTTTTTCTTTTTCCCGGAGATCACATCCAGTGTATCTTTGATGGTCTGTTCATCTTTGCCCATCAGCACCAACTTGTCGGAGACGAACGCCCCGGCCCCGTCACCTTTCCAGGAATGCAGTGTGTACTTGCCGTAGGGAGTTTGTTTGTGTTCTTTTGCTTTATCTAACTGGGAGAGGATGTGGTCTTTGTTGAGCTTCCCGGAGATGCACACCACGGCTTTTTCCTTGTCTTTGCCGGTGCCGAAAATAGTAACCGCGGCGATGTCTTTAAAAAGATCGACGCCGAGTTTTTCGCCGAATTCCAGGTTGGCTTTGTTGATTTTGCCGCCCTCTTTTTGCATCATTAAGTCGTAAAGCCGGGTAGAAACAAATTCGCCCATGTCGAAATGGAGCAGCCACTGCGTCCCCGCGGGGATGATGGCGGGATCCAGGGTGCTGCCTTTTGCTGCTGCCGGTAAGGCCATGATTAACAAAAAGATTAACATAGATAAAATTATTTTTTTCATATTGATACTCCTTTGATTTGCGGATTTTGTGTTTGTGGTGTAGTCGATCGATCTACTCACCCTGTTATACGCACGGTACCCGCAAAGGTTACAAAAGAAATATTTTTTTTCAAGATTTAGTTTAAAGAAAAGCCACCTGCTGTGGAAACTTGAAATATGTAAAACGTGCTGCTCATTACCGCCATGTAATGGCATTTTTTTTACCCGGTGTGTTTGCAGCGGATGCCCCTGGGGTTGAAACAACCGTTGCAGGAAACACACGACACCCGGTCGATCTCCTGTTTCTCGAACTTGAGCGGCAGATCAGGCTCCCTGATAAAAGGGCGGCATAGGCTGATCAAATCCGCAGCGCCCGAAGCCAGCGCCTGTTCCATTACGGTTAGGGACCTGAAACCGCCCACCACTGCCGTGGGCAGGCCCACTTCCCGGCGAATAGTACGCGCCTGGGGAAGGAAATAACCTTCCTGGCCGGGGCTTTCGATATTTCTTTTGACGGTAGTATTTTTTGCTTCCGCCATGCCTCCCGAAACTTCTATAAAATCGAGGCCGGCCGCTTTCATCAAATTGGCCGAGATAACGGCCTGCTGGAGAGTCAGGCCTCCCGGTAGAAAATCCACGCCGTTTACTTTTGCCGACAAAATGAATTTTTCTCCTACCCTGGCTTTGATTCCTTTTAGTATTTCGACCGCTATGCGGGTTCTTTTTTCCTGGTCGCCGCCGAAGGCATCGTCCCTGCGGTTGGTGTAGGGGGAGAGGAACTGGCTCAGCAGGTAGCCGTGAGCCACGTGGAGTTGGACGCCGTGGAACCCGGCTTTTTCCGCCCGTACAGCGGCCTCGATAAAAGCCTCTATGGTTTCTTCCACCTGGGCCGCGGTCATTTCCAGGGGTTCGGTTTTATGCACCGGGTCGGGAACCGGCGAAGGCGCCCAAACAGGGCCGGGATTGCTTTTTGGGCGCACCTGGCGTCCGCCGTGCACGATCTGCATCAGCAGCAGGGCAGGCGAATCTTTAAACACAGCCGCCGCTTCTTGCCAGGCCGGGATCAGGGCGTCGCTGTGGATACCCGATTGTCCCGGGGTAGAGATGCCGTTGGGCATCACGTAACAGAACCCCGTAACAAAAACCCCGGTCTTTCCCGCGGCCAATTGTTTATAGAGATCGATTAATTCTTGTTTCGGTTTTCCTGATTCGTCCGCCATATATTCGCAGGTGGCTGAGCGCATCAGGCGGTTAGCGGTTTCCCATGCGCCTATTTTTAAAGGTTTCAGAATATTATGCATTTAAAGCTCCTATTTTAATTATCAAGACCCATTTATAACAAAGAAAATCTTTTTTTTCAAGCCCACTGCGTGGGCACCCTATAAGGGGCGCTTCTAAATTATCGAAAGTTTTGATCAAACTTTTTCA
>JAGLSW010000090.1 GCA_023135565.1 Candidatus Aminicenantota bacterium
GCAGGGCCGCCGGAGGCAAGTCTGTTTTAATTTTTTACAGAACTGAATAGTTACGATTTTTTTATTTGCAACCAACGGCTGCACTATGATATAATGTTATAGATGTTGAAAAATTCTTCAGCACACCGAGCTTATAACTAAACATGAATTGTCCGAAATGTAAAACCGAAGTCCCTGCCGATAATTTTTACTGCCATAAGTGCGGCAGTTCCCTGCGGGACAAAAAAGCTAACCACCCGGCGGAAACTACTAAAGACTTTAGCGAAGACAACCCCTTTATATTTTCCCCGGGCGATGATTTCGGCAGCCGCTATAAGATAATCGAGGAACTCGGCAGAGGCGGCATGGGGATAGTCTACAAAGCCGAAGACAAAGTTTTAAATACCACCGCGGCATTAAAAACCATCAAGCCTGAATTCCTTACGGACCAGCGGATGATAAGCCGGTTTAAAGAGGAGATACGGCTGGCCAGGGAAATCGCCCACGAAAATGTGGTGCGCATCTATGATTTCGGCGAAGTGGGGGAAGTGAAGTTTATCTCCATGCAGTATATCGAAGGAATAAGTCTAAAAGATATGCTGGCCGAATCAGGCCCGCTGCCTATCGAGAAAACAAAAGCTATCTTAAAACAAATCTGTATGGGGCTGCTGGCGGCTCATAAGAAGGGAATAGTACACCGCGATTTAAACCCCAACAATATTATGATCGATAAGGGAAACAATGTATATATCACCGATTTCGGCCTGGCAAAATCGGCTGACAGCACAGGTATCACTCATTCCGGGGCGTTGGTCGGCACCCCCCGCTATATCGCTCCGGAGCAGTGGTTGGGAGAGAAAGTAGACAACCGTGTGGACATCTATATGTTGGGCATCATCATATTCGAAATGATAACCGGAGAGCATCCCTTTGTGTCCGAAACAGATCTCGGCTACCTGCATAAACATTTAAGAGCCAAACCGGTTTTCCCTGATAAACCGGGGAAAAAAATTCCCACTTACCTTAAAAATATCGTGAAAAAATGCCTGGAGAAAAAAAGAAAGTACCGCTACCAATGTATTACAGACCTGCTGGTGGATATGGATTCCAGCGCCATCTTTAAAGGCCCTTTCCTGCAGCGGTTTAAACAGAACCGGCTGCCCCGCCTAACTGCCATATTTATATTTATTCTATTGGCTTTATTTGGGGCATTCAAGTTAGCGGAACTTTTAAAAGAAGAAGAAATCTTTCCCCCAAAAAAGATACGGGTGGCAGTGCTGCCTTTCACGGAACTAACCGGACAACCACTCCAAAACAACCTGGAGTTTACTTTTTTTCACCTATTGACAACAGACCTGGAACAATCCAAATTTTTTTGGGTGCTGCCGGAGAACCGCCTGCTCGACATATTCGGTAAAATAAAACATAAAATAGGCAGCCCCTACACCACTGAAGTATATAAAAAAATTACTTCGGAAGAAAATATCGATTACTTTTTAATCGGCAGCTATATGACTTCCGGGGGCAAGATGCGAGTCACCGTAAGAATTCTGAATCCGCGGAGTGGGGAAAATCTCTCTACTTTCACAGAAGACATGAAGGAGGAGGAAGCGATATTTTCCATTGTAGACAGTTTGACCCCGGATATCAAAGCAGCCTTCAATATCCCCCATGATAAACTTGAAGCGGATGTGGACGAAAACATCGAAACCATTACCACTTCTTCTCGCGAGGCATTAGAACGATACAGTGCGGGCAAACTGAAATTCAACGAAGAAAAATATGAAGAAAGTATTCTTTTGTTCAAGGAAGCCATTGAATTGGATCCCGGTTATGCCTTAGTTTATAAAGAGATAGCCCTGGCATATGCTGTACTGCAAAAAGAGGACCAAAAGAAAAAATATTACGATAAAGCCATGCAGTACAGGCAGCATTTATCTGCAAAAAAAAGATTACTGCTGGAAGCAGGTTTTTTCAGCAACGCTGAAGAAACCTTTAAAAAAGCGGTCTCGTCTTTTAAAAAACTTCTAAAAATATATCCCGGTAATTATGAAGCCAACACCCACTTTGGAGGGCTGCTTACGTTACTGCAAGATTGGCGGCGTGCGCTTCCATATTTAGAACGGGCAGCAGACGGGATCAACGATGAACAGATGCCCTATATATTCCTTACCTGGACTTACATGGCGGAAGGGAGGTACGATAAAGCAGTGGCAGTGGAGAAAAATTACCACCGTAACTTCCCGGGGAAAATAAGGCCGATGCTGTACGGTTTAGTATTCGACATACATCTTATCAAAAAAGCTTTCCTCCTGGCCTGGGAAGTGAATGAAAAGATCGCCGCGGAAGATAACAAACTTGCGATTTTCAAATTCAATAAAGGGAAAATTTATCTATACCGCGGAGATTTAGAAAAAGCCGAACAAGAATTTAAAAATATGCCGCGGGACGAAAAAGATGAAAGATATTATTCCGATAGAATTAGAAACCTGAGACTCCTGTACCTGCACCAGGGCAGGTTTGCTGAATCCATTAAGCTCCTAAAAGAAAATTTTGCCGGGATGAAAGACAAAGAAGATAAACTGCTCACTGCATACGAATTGGTTCATCTCTATTTAAGGTTGGGTAAACCGCACCGGGCGCTGGCGGCCATAAAAAATTATATAAAGTTAGATGAAACGCCTTGGCCCGTTTACTTCCTGGGCAGAAAACTTTTCTACGAAGCCCTGGCGTATCTTAAATTAGGGCAAAACCGGGAAGCCGGAAAAACGATCAAAGAATTAGAAGGCAACTGCAAAAAAAGCCCCTTCAAAAAAGATTACAGGTATTATTATCTTGCTAAAAGTAGGCTCGAAAGAGAAAACAAAAACTTCGACCGGGCGGTTTCCTATTTGAAAAAGGCGCTGTCATACGGCCCTCATGAGTATAAGGAGAGTTTTTTTTCAAACCAGCAGGCTATGTGCTTGTTTGAACTGGCTCTCACATATTATAAAAAGGGTTCCTGGGAAAAGGCCGGCCGGCAATTCGATAAGATAACGGCTTTAACTTTAGGGCGGTTCTATTTCGGGGACGTCTATGTTAAGAGTTTCTATTACCTGGGGAAAATCTATCAAGAATTAGGCCGGGAAAAAGAGGCGCTGGAAAATTATAAAGAATTCCTCCGTTTGTGGGAAAAAGCAGACCCCGGCCAAATCGAAATAGAAGACGCCCACACACAACTACAGCGCCTGAACAATAATCAATGATCGATCTTCAATGCCGCGCCCCGGGGCTTACAAATGACCGGTTGTAATTGTACTGTATAACCAATAGTAGAAACTACCCGGCTATCATATCTCGATAGGCAGCCCCTTATAGGGTGCCCGTGCCACGGGCGAATTTTTCTTTCTCGGCGATGAGGATTTTACTCATTTCACATAAATAAGAGGCCACCAAAAGACGGGGGGCATCCCCCTCCGGCCTGCTGACCGGGCAGATGATGCATTTTTCTACTAAAGGACACAAAAAACAGGGAGAATTTGACCGGTGAAAATTGTCCATCCTGAAACGGGCGTAATTTGCCGGCACCCGGCGGTAAGTGTTTACGAAATCCGGTAGTCCGCCGAAACAATACTCCCCGTAAGCCGGGCTCGACTCTTTTCCTTTAAAGAATTCGTAAAAAAGAGGACAGCCCCATATTTGCCCGGTGGGTGTAACCAGTAATTGGGTAAGACCCGCGGCACACTGCCAGATGCCGCTCCACTCTCCTTCACTAAAAAAACGCACCGGTGTTTTTTTGCCGTCGGGATAATTCTTTAAGAGGAACTTTCTTAGAGAGGCAAGTTCCCGGGCCAACCGGTCTAAGGACGCCCGGTCCCATGCCACGGTCATATCTAAGGAAAACGACGCTTTCGGCACTCCTAAACCGATGATATATTCTAAAGATTCACACAAACCGGCCACAGTGCCGGGAGTAAATGTACTGGCGATTTCCAGGCGAATGCCGGGCCGGGCCAGCGCCTTTTTAACAGCAGCCTGGACCAGGTTAAAACTATTTTTTTTTCGTCCCCAATCCTGTTTAAACGCATCGAAACTGACGGCCAGCGTAAAATTATTTTGCTGCAAAAAATCGAGTACAGCGTCATCTAACAGGCTGCCGTTGCTATTGGCCGCATAATGCACGGTCTTAGACAGTTCTTTATTTTTTATTTTTAAATAAGCGACTGCCTCTTTTATCAAGTCGAAAGCGAGAAAAGGTTCGCCTCCCAAAAAAGCGAGACGATAATTTTTTCCCAACCGGGGCAGGAAAAAATCCAGTGTTTTTTTTGCCGTCTCCCAGCTCATATATCGATTCCCTTTGGTCTGGTAACAGTATTTACACCCGAAATTGCAATCATCGGTTACCATTAACAGGAGAGCAGGTAGTTTCATATCCGAAATAAGCGCGGCCATTTCTCACGAACCCCATCGGAAAGGCCAATGGAGCAATTTCTTATCCGGGATAATTTTATCCATTAATTGTTTGGCCTCCGCCAAAAAGTCGATATCCTTGCCTTCCATTTCCTTACCGGCAACGATCGCCCTGGCAAGGGCATTGCGGTCATCGCTGATCTCCCGCCACCAACCGTCATTAGGAAACCGGCTGCCGTATTTTTCCTCATAGTGTTTCATATCGCGGTAGGCCGACGAGCCGGGATATAAACAATAGGGCTGCGGCCCGAAACAAGAATAATTATAGCTGCGTTTCCCGGCAATGTCCAACAGTCTTTGTTTTGTCTGCGCATAGGTGCGCGGCGTCTCGCCGGGAAAATTGTGCAGTATAAAAATTGAATGAGGCAATTCCTGCTCGTTCATATAGTCGTCCAATGCGGTAAAACGGCGGATATATTCCTCGGGGTTACGTGATTTATTCTGCCTGAGGATATTATCCGGCACAATGGCGTCGAGTCCTAAGTCTAACCGGAAACGAAGCGGTTTCAGTAAATCTACATCCTCTTTAGAGAACGTGTCCACCCGGGTTTCCCCCCAAAAAAGGATACCCGGCGCCACTTCCGCCAGGTCTTTTAAAAATTGCCGGCGCCATTGGGGATTCAAACCGAAGGCAGCTTCCCCAAAGAAAATACCCTCCGGGGTTAATCTTTTAATTAGGGTCTCGATAGTGCGGCGGGCTTTGGTCGAGGAATAAACCCGGTAGCGCGCACCGGGATTTCGCAGCCGGTTCGGTTCTACGCAGAAATTGCACTCGAAAGGACAACCGCGGCTAAAAAATAGGGTCACTTTTGCCCCCTTATCGAAATAAGGATAATCATCCCACATTAATACTTCTGTTTCTAAGTCTAAGGGAATTCCCGGCACCACTTTTGCCCGCTGCCGGGGACGAAGCGGCTGCTTTAACAACCTGGACAGGGCTACTTCGCCTTCACCCTGTATGATATAATCGTAAGGGGCTGCCGGGGCGGTAAAATCGTCAGGTACAAAAGTGGGATGAAAACCGCCGACAATCACGATTCCATCCGGGTTTTCTTCCTTGTAGATGAGCGCCACCAACTGTGTAATGATATAATGCATACTGGTGTAACAGGAAATACCGATGACATCCGGGGCATATTTTTTCAATTGTTTTTTTAATCTATTGGAAAACAGCAAATCGCCGCGCTCTGCTGTCGTTTCCGGCTCTTCGACATGGGCGCGCGGCCAATCCAGTACATCCACCTGTAAGCCGGGATTATTGTGCTTTAAGTAAGAAAAAAGGGTGAACAGATGGCCTGGGGAGAAATTAAACTCATTATAACCGGCATCCGATAATGGCGGCTGGATCAATAAAAATTTCACTTTTTCACCTCTTTCATTCGCCTCCTCAAATTACGATATACCTCTACTTTCTTTAAATGCAGCGCCATATCTGCACAGGTTTTTAAAGCGCAAATGAAGTGCTAAATTTATCCTACCGAATCGTTCGGGTAAAATAATTTGGGCACAAAACACCTTTTAACCGCTTTAGGATTTTCGCCCGCAGCAACCGTTTGCAAATAACCCAGCGCCTTTTTCGCATTCTCTCTTTTTTCGCCTTCCGGGATGCTTTCCAGGGAATCGCCCAAAATTTTCAGACTAAATTCCACATTCGGTGTTACTTCAATACTGTTTAATTTTTCCATATCTTCCTCCGTGAAGATTAATTTTAGTTGCACCGTAATTTTACCATTAACAAAAAACAAAAGTCAAGCAAAAAATCAATTTTTTTTAATTTTTTTAAAAGCGGACGGCGTTCGCACCCTATGAGGGACCTGGAAGCCGCATACCCGACCGGATCGACCAAAAAGCTTGTTTTTTTAGCAAACCCTGGCGAAGTATTATTTAAAATACCTAAAAGGTCATATTTTAACTTGACATTGAATGATTTCTCAAGTAATATATAGTTTAAAAGTAAACGATATTTTCGAGGCGTACATGAAAAACGACAAACAAGAGAAGAAGATGAGCTTGAGAGTGATAACCAGGGTATCATTCTACTATGAAGCGCTGCTAAAATTAGACCTGCCCCAGGATTCCTTTATCTCTTCCAAAAAGTTGGAAGAGATAACCGGGGTGTCATGCAACCAGGTCAGACAGGATTTTTTCTATCTCGGCATCTCCATCGGCAAGCAAAAAAAAGGTTACCATGTAGAAAAACTTTTCCGTGCTTTAAGGAGGGTTTTATCGGTAGATCGAGGCGCGGAAGTCATTGTTGTAGGAGCAGGTAGATTGGGGCGGGCCCTTTCCGAGTACAAGTTATTCAAAATCAGGAACATCCATGTGACGGCGCTCTTCGATGTAAAACCGGACCTGGTAGGCACAATAGTCGATATAAAAGGGAGGAAAACGCCTATCTACCACATCGAGCGTCTTGAAGAATATGTAAAGGAAAACACACATGTAAAGATAGCCCTGTTAACCGTACCGGAGAGCGTGGCCCAGGAAATACTCGACAAACTGGTAGAATTAGGGATTAAAGGTATCGTAAACTATTCCCCCAGGATACTGAAACTTGCTAAGGGAATAAAGGGCGTTCAATTAGTCAATGATTGTATCGGCGCCTCTTTGTATAAAGTGGTATATCAAATTTATCATAAATAAGCGTTTTTTTTGTTTTGCTCCGCGGCTGTGCGGTGCGGGGAGCGGTTAAGATGTTAGTGTTATATCTAATCATTTTTTTTGTTTTAATCCTATTCAGCGCTTTCTTTTCTTCCGCCGAGACTTCGCTGCTGTCCTTAAACAAGATTAAGCTGAACCTCAAAGCAAACAAGAAAAATAAGAAGGCCATATTCCTAAATAAATTATTGGCGGAACCGGACGAATTCTTTTCAACTATCCTGATCGGGAATAACCTGGTAAATATTGCGGCAGCCTCCATATCGGCCATCCTGTTCGCAAAGATTTTCGCAGGCAGTGAGCAGTTGGCTTTACTGGCTACCACATTGGCCACAACTATTATCATTTTGATATTTGCCGAAGTTATCCCCAAATCCTATGCCTTCAGGCACAGTGAAAAGATGTCCTTTATTTATGCTTACCCGATTAAGTTTTTCACCTACCTATTTTTTCCTTTTGTTAAAGTTCTCTCGGCTCTTTCCAATTTACTCTTTAGAAAGAAGGGGTCGGCCGGCGATAAAAAAGAACTTAATATCGAGGAGATCAAACATCTTTTATCCTCGGAGACGAAACTTTTTCACTATATCCCGGAGACCCTGCGCATGTTACATGAGCTTATAGATACGGCGGAGAAAGATATTAAAAGCCTGATGAAACCGCGGCCTAATATAATCGCCCTGGAGGAAAATTCAGACATTGCCGGTTTGAAAAAAATCATCCGCGAAAAGGGCGTTTATAAGATTCCTATATACAAAGGCACTCTCGATAACATTACGGGCATCATCCACACGAGGGATATCGCCGCTCTTTTATTGGACAAAGAATTCAAAGATTTAAACCTAAAAGAAATTGCCGACAAACCGGTTTTCGTATCCGAGTTTTCTTCTTTAAATTACGTATTAAAAGAATTCAAAAAGTATGATGTAAACATTGCCGTGGTTCTCGATGAATACGGCACAACCATCGGTATCCTGACGTTGAACGATATTTTTAAAGAAATATTCGGCGGGCTTAATATTGCCCAACAGCCCATAAAAAAAGTAGACAAGCATACGTATTTTATAAAAGGAAGTGTCCCGGTGGAAGAAGTGAATGCCCGGTTAGGCATCGAACTGCCTGTCAAAAAAGAGTACACTATAATGTCCGGCATGTTTATCTATTTCTTCGGGAAATTCCCCAGGGTAAGAACAAAGATAAAAATCAAAGACTATCAGCTAATTGTCAGGCAGATGGGAAAGCGGAAAGTAGACGAAATCATTTTAGTGATAAAACCTCACTAACCCCGTGCGCACGGGGAGGCAATAAGCCGCTTCGCCGCAAGAGGCGCTTTTGATTCTAAATCATAAGAAGTTTTGATCAAACTTTTTCAAAAG
>JAGLSW010000900.1 GCA_023135565.1 Candidatus Aminicenantota bacterium
CGGAGGCAAGATTGTTTTAGATTTTCCCGGAACTGAATAGTTACCGCCTTTTTTCTTGTAAATTTCCGCGGATTATGATATTATTACGGTGTATGAAAATGGATCTTGTAATATAATTGACCGGACGTTTGCGATACTACAAGTCAGGCATTCCGTCTGCAGATAGTATGTGGGGAAAGATGTCTTCATTTTTCCAAAATCAAAACAATTCCAAAATTTTACCTTGATAGGAGGTACCCAAATTGGAACAACTTTTTTACCAAATATTTGAACAACTGCCCCGCGTTGGGCCGGGAAATTATGATTCGACAAAAAAAGCCTTTAATATACTGCGTCATGCTAAACCACTGCCGGAGAATCCAAAAATACTGGACATCGGCTGCGGTACCGGGCTCCATACCGTCCAACTGGCCAAACTGTCCAACGGCCGTATTACCGCGTTGGATAATCACCGGGAGTTCCTGGACAGCTTAAAGCAACATGCGAAAGCCCAGGGTATGGCGGATAACATCGATTGCGTCCCGGGTGATATGGGGGCAATGGATTTTGAAAACCGGTCTTTCGACATCATCTGGGCCGAAGGTTCGATTTTCATACTGGGGCTGGAAAACGGGTTAAAGCTGTGGAAGAAGTATCTTAAAACCGGGGGCATGATGGCATTGACCGACCTCTTTTGGTTGAAACCGGAGGCTCCCGGCGAACTGAAAACATTCTTCGATCAAATATCCCCGGGGATGATGAGCCGGGAAGACGCGGCGCAAGTCATTGAAGCGTGCGGGTATCACTGCACCGGTCATTTTCAACTGCCCGGCTGCGCGTGGTGGGATGACTTCTACCGGCCCCTGGAGAATGTATTAAAAGATTTTCGCGAGAAGTATGCAAATAACCCGGAGGACATGGTCATTATCGAAGCCTTTCAAAAGGAAATCGATATGTTCCGTAAGTATTCGGATTATTACGGTTATATCTTTTTCATATTGGAAAACAATTAGAAACCTGGAAACGGGCACGGTGTGTTTTGCCGTGCCCATATTTCCCCCTGTTTCGCGGGTTGGATAAAAAGGCGCTGGATAAAGAATTGTTGATTTTTTTGTCCGCCGCCTGATCCTACTATTGAACCGAACGATTCGCTTCACATGTTACAGGACTTACCCTAATTGAGAACGGTTTATCCTGATCCTGGTGAGAAATCCGCCAAGCGCGGGAATATCTATTTTTTATGATTCTTCTTTAAATAATGGCCGAATGCTTTTATCGCCGTTTTAAAGGTTTTACTTTCGGGCGCTGCCGTGGAAAAATCAACAATAGAAAATTTTCTATAAAAATCCTTCAACCGGGCGCTGACCAACCTGTTTACAAATTCGATTTCACTAACCCCTTTATCCGCATACTCGCTGAGAACCACGATAAATTGCGGGTTAACCGGCGTATACAATATCTTCTTGTTCTGTAAGCTTTTCATGGGGTCTTCGCTTAAAATCTTAAGCTCCTCTAATTCGATGTCACCGGAATCGGCGGCACAAAGCTCTTTAATCCATTCATTGTTCTTTTTGTTTTCCGGGTCCGGGAAAACCAAATAATTCTGCTTGAAAAAATTGCCGGTCTTTAAATTCAAACTGGTATAAGTTTTCTTATCATCGGCGCTGAGCCCGTCACCTTCGACCCATTCCAGGCGGTAACGGCCCGGTTCCAGCGAAAAACTCAAAAACTCTTTCATCCCGGGTAAATGCTTGCTGTATGAGATGTCCCTGATGTTCGCCGTCTTTTCTCTAAAAAAAGCAGCGTCATCATTAAAAGAATAAAAATTCAAACGCTGCAGCAAAAGCTTAAAATAAAACAACAGCGGTAAGGCTTGATAGTCCTTCTCTAACTCGCCGCCCAGCAGCGCATAAACCCCGGTGGAGACGCTGTTTTCGAAATCAACCCGGGGCAGTTCCGCCAGCTTTTCCGCCGCGTTTTCCGCCGTGATTTTTATCAAAAATACAGTCAGGTACATGTTGAATTTCAACGTATCGTCGTACTGGCGGGGAAACTCTATGTCCAGGATTTCTTTTAGGTCGAAGAAACTGAATTTAGAATATTTTTTCAATATCTCGTCTTCGCTTTCGTCCACAATTTTTTTTATCGCATCTGTCCCGTAAGAAGTAAAAGGATCAGAGGAAGACACTACAGTTAAATAAATCTCAGCGATCTCTTTCTCCAACGATAGGTTCAAATCCGCTAATTTCTCTTTATCTACTTTCCCCCCTGAAAATAGGGTAATCAGGGATTTTCGCGGTTTTTTGGTTTTAACCGGTTGGGAGGTTTTTTCCCCGTTCCGCGGTTCGCCGTCCACTGAGGGGAAAAAAATATAAACCAGGAACACGATGGTTATAATCGCCATCGAAATCAACAGCACATTGTCTCTAATTTCTTTATTCTTAAACATTTTTTTTCCTAAAGGAATTATAATACATTAAAAAAAAATCTACAACCCCCAGGCCGGTAACAATCCGGTTTTAGGAAAAACCGGATTGTTACAGCCTTCAGCATTCGGCCTTCAGCACTCAGCAAACGGGCATTCGTGAACTCTGAAGGACTCGCCTCCGGCGGCCCTGCCGGGTGACGCCCCCATTGAATTCATCGTCGGGGTCCAGCGGCACACCGCACTTTTGAAAAAGTTTGATCAAAACTTTTGTTTAAGGAAAAAAGCCCCTCATAGACTCCCCGCGCCGCGGGCTTTGAAATTTGTAAAAGAGAGTGTTATCTGGTAAACTATCGGGGAGGTAAAAAACCATGGCTCTTTACTTAAAAGACAGCGTATACGTGGATTGGAAAACACTGCGGTTTACACAGGGCCACATCAAAATAAATGAAGGCGCGGACGGCACTATCGAGTTCGCAGCCGAAATTCCGGCGGCTGCGACTGTCCTGGATTGTAAAAACCGGCTGGTGACAAAAGCTTTCGGCTGCGCCCATCATCATGTCTATTCAGCCCTGGCCCGGGGCATGCCCGCTCCAAAAAAAACACCGCAAAATTTCCACCAGGTTCTAAAATATATCTGGTGGGCTTTGGACAAAAAACTCGACCTCGAAACGATAGAAGCCTGCGCTTTAGTCACTGCCCTATACTGCGCCAAAAAGGGCGTCACTTTCGTTTTCGATCACCACTCTTCCCCCAATGCCGTGCGGGATTCCCTGTCCACCATTGCCCGGGCTTTCGACAGGGTGGGGATTTCATATCTGCCCTGTTATGAGTTGTCCGACCGCGGCGGAGAGATTCCCCGGCGGCAGGGCCTGGAAGAGACGGAGAATTTTTTGTTAACCGGGCGGCCGGGTTTAGTGGGGCTTCATGCGTCTTTTACCGTAGGCGAAGATTTGTTAAAGCAGGCGGTAGACCTGGTCGAGAAGTACGATTCCGGTATCCACGTTCATGCCGCGGAAGACCCCATCGACCAGGAACACTGCTTAGAAAATTATAAAAAAAGAGTAATCGAACGCTTCCGGGATGCCGGGGTTTTGAATAAGGAAAAAACGATCCTGGCTCACTGTCTCCATTTATCGAGCCGGGAATGGGAAATACTAAAGGCTTCCCCGGCTTTTGTGGTGCAGAATGTGGAAAGCAATTTGAACAATAATGTGGGCTTTTTCACGCCCCCGGGATATGTGGAGAACCTGATGTTAGGTACGGACGGTATGCACAGCGATATGCTGCGCAGCGCCAAAGTCGCCTATTTCGTGGGCCGGCACAGCGAGCAAGTCTCTGTCCCGGAGATTTACCGCCGCTTCCGCAAAATTCACGATTACACAGCAGCTAACGGTTTTCCCGGGGACGGGGAAAATAACCTAATTATATTAGATTATGATACTCCCACGGAGGTTAACCGGGATAATTTTCTTTCTCATTTTATTTACGGGATAGAAGCGAATCACATCGAAAGTGTGATCAGCCGGGGAAAATTAATCGTTAAAAACAAGAAAATATTGACTATAGACGAAAACGAAGCGCTTACTTTTTCAAAGCAGATGGCCGGTAGATTGTGGTCTGCCCTGGTCCCCTAATCATCTTCCAGGTTCATACCGGGATAGAACTTACCGACGCAATCGGGGCAGAGACTATGGCTGAAGTCGGCTTCGGAATGGTTCCTGATATAGGATTCGATCTGTTCCCAATAGCCTTTATCGCCCCGTACCTTCTTGCAGGAAGCGCAAATAGGCAGTATACCGCGCAGCACTTTTAACTCAGTTTCCGCTTTATGCTTATAGATAGCTATCTCGATGACGATATGCAGTTCCCTGCCGTGGAAAGGTTTGGTAATATAGCCGTAAGGTTTGGTGATTTTTGCTCTTTGAAGCGTCTCTTCGTCGGTGTATGCGGTCAGGTAGATTATGGGAATATTATGACGGGATTGAATTCTCTCTGCTGTTTCTATGCCGTCGATGCCATCTCCTAAGTTAATATCCATCAACACCACATTGGGTTTTAGATCATCTATCTTCTCCAGCGCTTCTTCCCCGGAGAAAGCGGCACCGGCAACGGGGTATCCTAATTCTTTTAACCTATCCTGTATCTCGATAGAGACTATAGCTTCATCTTCTACGATTAATACTTTTTCTCGCGGCATAATGTTGTTCCTTCAAGCTTGTCAGGCAGCAGCCTCAGAGTTCGACTATTCCCGGTTCCAGGTTTCGCCTGCCGCAAATAATGTAGCATAAAAGAAGAAAAATTTCAAGGAAAAAGTGGGAAAAATTCCTATCCCGGTTAAGTTTTCTTTATTGGGTCAAAGCACGAATCCAAAAAAGTGAAATAATTATTACTCTTATTCCTCGACTCTCCAAACATGAACGATGGGCTTGTCATCATCTACATAAGGTTCGAAAACATAAAACAATCCACCGGCCCGGTCAAAACAAGCCGCACCCAGATGATACCACTGCTGGGAAGAACCGATATGGTAAAGATATTGATCGATTTCCAATACCGCGTAAGGCTGCGGTTCGTAGGCTTCCTTAGTGCCTGCCGCCACTTCCGCCAGGTCGGCCGGATCGTAAAAAATAAATTGCCCTGCAAAACCGGTAGACCACCAGCCCCGCTCCCCTTCACAATCGTAACAGGGGCCGTTTTCGTCGCCGTACCAGCAGTCTCCCGTCCCTTTGGTGCCCACAAAAACCAAAGCTGCTTTGTCACCGGCGGTCAACCACTCTGCGCCGGACCACTCGTCGGAATGGTGATAACCGGTCATGGTGTGCTCTTCCTCATCAAAATCGAGGGAAGAGGTGTAGCGTAATAAAGTGATATAATCGATACTCGTTCCCGGGGCAGGCGGATTACCCTGGTCCCAGGGGGCAATAGCAAACAAAGCTGGCCCTTCCCCAGACCAGCCGCCGTCCCGGTAACGCCCCGTGCCCAGCAGTTTTCCCGGCGTGTGCAGGGCCGCCCAGGAAGCGGGAATTTCAAACATGTAATCATTAGTATTATAGGAACCATGAGGGCAGTCGATATACCAGTCGCCTTTTATTTGCGGGGCGGAAAGATTCAACTCGCACCAACCGTGGGTTAAGAAATTTTCGTCATCGAGAAGGTGCTCGCCTTTGCAAAAATAGAGTTTTCCCGAGTTCTGGTCGCCCTTCTTGGGCAGGTAAGCCAAACCGGAGCGGGGAATTTCCAGGTGACCGACATCGTAAATATCACGGAAAGCCTGCAAAGTACCCGCTGTATTCATCTCGTTGAGATTCTTCGCTTCTTGTGCCGGGGGTGTTTCGGGGAAATTTTGCAAAGCGGAAGCAGTATTTAGTTCAGCAAGATTTTTTGCGGTTGATTTTTTCGGCGCCGGGATACTGATTTCCGAAACCTGGTGCTCCCAGGCATGACCGCTGCCGAAAATAGAGCCGGGATAGCCATCGTCCGGCCCGTTAGGGTCGCCGCCGGAGTAATAGGTCATGGCAAAACCGCCCCACTGCCAGCTTTTCACTATTGAAGTACCGCCGGGCAGCCGGAATGCACCTAAGTAGGTCAGGTCTTCAGGCTGCAGCCGCTGCGTGGGCACTCCATTGCCGTTGTCGCCGCTGCCGTTGTCATCCCCGTTTCCATCGCCGGAACCGTTATTGTCCTGATTTGTTTTACAGGCGCTAAAAAAAAACAAAATTAGGGCAAATATTAAAAAATATTTTTTACATGCGTTCATTTTTTTCTCCTACCGGTATTATAAAACTCCCGGGAAAAAATATCAAGCCCAGCCTCCGGCGGACCCGCGGCGCGGGCAGCCGATAAGTCCCAACCCGGTATCCCGGGACACAACCGAATATTCGTAAACCTAATATCAATCCCTAAACGCTCCCTCACGCAGTGGGACTGCCGGGGGCTAAACTTTTGAAAA